>CADDZJ010000018.1 GCA_902812415.1 Acidobacteriota bacterium | reverse complement strand
CGCTTAATCCCGGCCAGCGTGAAGGCTTCTATGAACACTCACCCGGAGCACCGGGGAGCAAACGCTCATCCCCTCCGCCTCTGAGGCCGGGCCGGGCGGCGCCATGCTCAAACTGGGGGATGGCAAGGCGATACCCCCCTTGACAGATAGATATAACCCTTTTATAAATTCCTATCCGTCAAAAAGGGGGAATTCCTATGTCCTTCAAATCAGTCGTTGTACTGGGCGGCGGCCCGATCGGGCTGATGTGCGCCATCGAAGCGAAGCAGAATTTTGTCAAGAAAGTGACCATCGTCGAAAAGCGCCAGGCTTACACCCGCACGAACGTGCCGCAATTGCAGAATGAAATCGTCAAGCACCTGAAGGATTTGGGGTTGAAAGACACGTTATGGGCCGGGCGGCAAGCGGGCGACTCCGTGGCTTTTTTTAGAATCGAGAAGGCCCTCTGGGACAAGGCGCAACAAATTGGGGTAAGGATGGAGCGCGGCTATGTGATTGAAGGGCTGATCGGCAGGGACCCCAGGCCCGACGGTTTTTATAAATCGATGACGCTGGTTCTGAAGGAATGGGACGATAAGGCGAAGGCGTCTCCCAAATACGGGAAAGGCAAGACGCTCGATTGCGATCTTCTGGTGGTCGCTTCGGGAGGCGGCGCGGCTTCCGATCCGGTGCTTCAGAAGCTGGGCTTCACTTTTGAAAAATTGAAGGCCAAGAATTACGGGGCCTTTGGCATCTTCAACCCTGACCCGCCGGGTGGTTCCCAGACTGATCTGGCTCTGAAGACTCAGGTGGCCGGCATCACGAAGTCAATCGTTCCTCAATCGGGGAAAATCGGGTTTTCCACGCCCGATCATAACTATCTCTTGGTGACACTGGCGGGATGCACCAAGTCAGACTTCAAGTATTTGCAAGCTAATAGCGAAAAACTGAAAGAGCTTTTGCTGGCTGTGGGGAAAACGGTGGGCACGGCAGTTTTGAATGAGATTAAGCAGGTGCAGAAGAATCTTGCGGTCTTCAAGATTGCGGTTGTGCGCGCCAAGCAATTTTACAGCGATAAATATCCGGCAGTCATCCTCGGCGATGCGGCCGTTACGCCCCATCCCGAGGCAGGCTCTGGCATTGGCACCGGCTTCAAGGGCTTTCAGGAACTTCAAAAGCTTTTCCAGGCGTTGAAGCACACTCACCGGTCTGAGGACAATACGGCCCTGTTTCTGAAGTTTAATGAGAGTTATGAACTGCACGTTTCCCAAAAGGCTCTCGAAGGAACGATTATTATCCTTCGCAATCTCACCAATATGCTTGAGACGTTCAAGGCGGATGTCGAAAAGTTTCATCAGGCTGCAAAAGGCAAGGCCCTGAAAAAAATGGCGGAAGATTTCAAGGGCATCATCCAGGGGCTCATTGGCGAGATGGCGGAGGAAAGGGGCGACGCAGAAGGATTTAGGAATATGCTGAATGGCGATAATAATAAGCTCAAACATAACTGGGATGCCAATGTGGGTAAGCTATGGCAGCAAATTAGTCTCACCTACGCTCAAGTCAAGCAGTTGACGGCTGATATCAGCCTGCTGGATAGCCGGTTGAAAGAGATCGAAAGTAAAATCCAATTCGCATGACGCGACTCCTTATAGGGCAGGCTGAAGGCCCAAACTGTAGGAGCGCGCGGCGCTCGACGAGGAAGCGGCGCTCTTTGAGCGCGAGCAGCAGATGGAACTCGACGAGCCGGAGAATCCGATGGATCCGCTCAGCGAGACCTGGCAGGAGACGCTCCGGCAACTGGAGCGGCTGGATCGCCAGATCAACGCCAAAATTCGGCTGCTGCTGCGGCTGGGCAGCCTCGGCGGCGGCCAAGGCTGCCCAGCCCTCCCAGACAGCGGAGCCTGCTGAAACCGCGCCCTCGCCCGCCCCGGCCGAGGCCGGAGAGATGGCGCCCGCGCCGCCCGCCGCCTGCCCCTCGGCGAGGGCTTCCCCGCACCGGGGAGGGGAAGAAAGTTTCCGATCGAACCCTAACCAGGCTTTAGAATCAATCGTTAAGCCAGGGATTCAGGCCGCCTTATGCACCCCTGCGACGGGCTGGGATCACCCTTCCGCCCCTCATACCGCCCGATGGAGGTGAACATCTTGCTTCCGAGATTCTGCTCGGATACTCTAGCTGCTGGGATGTTGCTGCAGAATTCCGGATGTTGTCATTGTGAGCGAGCCCTTCGTCAGTCATTCTGAGGAGCCGGAGGCGGGCCTGAGTGAAACGAAGGAAGAATTCCTGCATTCCCTTCAAAACAATACTGGGATTCTTTGCTTCGCTGCGCTCCGCTCAGAATGACAAGGGAAGAGTTCCAGATGACCGATGAAGGGCTGCGAATGACAGACTGGATGAGTCTTTCGGCGGCCTGCAAGGGGCATTCATGCAATGAGTAGCTCGGCCCAAAATCCTTCCGGCCTTCAGCTTCTGCGCGGACTCCTGCGCCAATATCCGTTTGTCTGGAAAAACTTCCGGCACTACTTCCAGAATCTTTATCGTCGCGAGGTCCGGCGCACTAACATTGTGGCGCCTTATGCCGCGGTCTTTTACACCACGCACAAGTGCAACCTGGAATGCAAGTATTGCACTCAGAAGGAGCCGGACGTTTTTAGCCAGGAACTGCCCACCGATCAGACCATCCGGCTGCTCAGGATCATCCGCCGTGAAACGGATTCCATTCTCTTCACCGGCGGCGAGCCTCTGTTGCGCGTGGATATTCAGGAACTGGTCGAAGCCGCCAAGCGCGAAATCGGGTTTCGCTCGGTCCTGTTGGTGACCAATGGCACGCTGCTGCATAAGCGGCAGCGGTTGCTTGAAGCGCTCGACGGCCTGATTGTGAGCCTCGACTCGCTGACGCCGGAACCTGAGATTCCGCTCTCAAAATCCGGCGTGGTTCCGCGCGTGCTGGAGAATCTCGAACTCGCAAAATCGCGGATGCCCAGCCCGCGGTCCATCACCATCAGCTCAGTGATTGAAGAATGGAATATCCGGGAGATTGATCGCATTCTGGAATTTTGCCGCGAGCAGGGATTTGTCTTTTCCACGCAGACGGCCCTGCATGAAAAAATGCCGAACCTGCGCCTGCGGCAGAACCCTGAATATCAGGCCCTGGTGAAAAAAATCATCGAGCGTCGCCGCGCCTCGGCGCAGCCCATTAACGGCACGCCCAAGCTGTTGCGAACTTTGCTTGAATTCGGCGATTTCCAGTGCTTTCCCACGATGTTCCCCCGCGTTTATCCGAACGGCGACGTTTTCTATCCCTGCGAGCCTTTGAAGAAAATCGGCGGCAACCTTCTGCGCGAAGGCTCCTTCAGGAAAGTTTTCGCGCGCGGCCGGAAACTTTATGGGGATATTCCGGACTGCAAAGGCATCTGCTACCTCTTCGGGAACGTGATTTCGTCGTATTACGTCAAGGATTTCTGGGGACTCGCCGGCGATAGCATTCGCTAGCGGAAAGGAACGCCGCTCTTCAGGGCGGCAGGTTCGGCATCATGGGGATTTACCACAGAGAGCACAGAGGACGCCGCGCGGCTGCGCCGCAACCAAAGTCAGATTTCAAATTTCAGATTCCAGAAGCAGTACTCACGAAAACAAGCGACATCCCACAAGAGAAATTTCTTCTCGCGTCGCAAAGATTCTTCGTGATGCGAGCCATATGCCCTTGTTTTTGTGAAGGCGGTTATCTGGAATCTGAAATCTGAAATCTGGCTTGACTTGCGGCTGCGCCCTGCTTTTGCGCTCAGTGGTGAAAGAGAGGGAATGCGTGAAGACGGCCGAAGCCGGCCCCAGGATTCAAGCTTTCAGACTTTCATAATGGGCAATTCCTTCTTCCATACGCTGCGCAGCGTCCTCTCGGCAATTCGCGCCAGATGCTCCGCAAAAAAACCCTCATAGCGGAAGCGCGCCGTATGGCCCTCATGGGAATCCCAGTGAATTTGGAACTCCCAGGCATCCACGGGTGTGGCAGGCTGGGCGGATGCCGGAGCCGCAACGATTTCACGCACACGGCTGATGGGAATCTCCAGAAGCCGCCTTTCGTCCGGGCCAAGAATCGTCAGCCGCTCGGAACTCACGGCGAGGCTCACGTGAGAAAGAAGCTTGCCCTCGGGAGGGTTCATGAAGGCTCCGCCATTCAGCACCACCAAAGCGCCAAACTCCCGAGCGACGGCATCCACCGACCGCTTTTCCGGTCGCGCGCGAACGAGCGCTCCGAACGCCAGCAGGAAGATTCCTGGAAGTAGAATGTCTACATTCTTCTGCGCGAAGATGAAGCAGCCCGTGAGCCACGCCCCAAGCCCCAGCGCGCAGATGCGAATGACGGTCCAGGCGCGAACGTTTCTCCGCAGGCGGCGAAGGCGCGGAATCATCAGAATCACGGTGAAGAGCGCCGCGATCGCCGCGCGCTTGACGGCTTGCCGGATCAAACGCGGGCGGGTCTTGGGCGGGTTTGGAGCTTCCTGAGCGGACATAGCTTGAGCCGGTGCGGTTGCTGAAAGACCCGTCCAGCCTGTCATTCTGAGCGTAGCGAAGCATCCCGGCATTTCACGCCTTGATAAACGCAGGGATTCTGCGCTCCGAATGACAGGCCGCGAGTGTTTTCCGCAACAAGGCAATCTGCCATAATCCCGGAGGGTTGGCAATGCCAATGCGGATCGGGCAGCCGAAGACCGGATGCTGCGGCGCGCTATCTTACAACGAAGACGAGGGAACACCATGCATATCGTTCATGTCCACGTTCGGGTGAGACCTGAGTTCGTGGAGGAGTTCAAGCGGGTAACGATTGAGAATGCCCGCAACAGCGTGAAGGAGCCGGGAATCGCGCGCTTTGACGTGGTGCAGCAGGCCGACGATCCCACTCGTTTTGTACTCGTCGAGGTCTACCGCAACAGCCGGGCGCCCGCCGCGCACAAAGAGACCGCCCACTATAACGCCTGGAAGGATCGCGCTGCTCCCATGATGGCGGAAGAGCGGACGCGGGTTCAGTACACGAATATCTTCCCCGCAGACGAAGGCTGGTAAGGAGATGCAATTTGAATTCGCCACGGCCGGTCGCATTCTCTTCGGCGCGGGAACCACAAAGCAGGCCGCGCCTGCAGCCAAAGAGTTCGGCCGGCGAGCGCTGCTCGTGACCGGGCGCTCGCCTGACCGCGCGCAATCGCTGGCGAAAGCGCTCAATGCCACAGGCGTGAGCTGCGCGTTGTTCTCGGTTGAATCCGAACCCACGCTGGAAATGATCGCCCGCGGCCTTGAAGCGGCGCGGCGAGAGGCGCGCGATTTTGTCGTGAGCTTCGGCGGAGGGAGCGTGATCGATGCAGGCAAGGCGATTGCCGCGCTGCTCACAAATCCGGGCGAGTTGATGGATTATCTCGAAGTGATCGGCAAGGGCCAGCCTTTGCGGGCAGCGTCTGCGCCTTTCATCGCCATTCCGACCACGGCGGGCACGGGTTCCGAGGTCACTCGCAACGCCGTTCTGGCCTCGCGCGAACATCGGGTGAAGGTGAGCTTGCGAAGTCCGCACATGCTGCCCAGGCTCGCGATCGTCGATCCCGAGTTGACCTCCGGCCTGCCGCCCGCCGCAACCGCGAGCAGCGGGTGCGATGCCCTGAGCCAGTTGATTGAGCCTTACGTCTCCTCGCGCGCCAATCCTCTGACGGATGGATATTGCCTGGAAGGGCTTCGCCGCGTTGGCCGCTCGCTCCGCCGCGCCTACCACGACGGCGCGAGCGCAGAGGCGAGAACCGATATGTCGCTGGCCGCCCTGCTGGGCGGGCTCTCGCTCGCCAATGCCGGCCTCGGCATTGTGCATGGGTTTGCCGGCCCGATCGGGGGAATGTTCGACGCTCCGCACGGCGCTCTTTGCGCAGCCCTGCTGCCTTCTGGAATGCAGGCCAACATCAAGGCATTGCGCGCCCGGAATCCTGAGAGCGAGGTGCTCGGTCGTTATCAGGTAATCGCAAGCATTCTGACCGGCAAACCGGATGCTCAAGCGGAGGATGGCGTCGAATGGGTGAGGGATCTGTGCCGTGAGCTCCAGACCCCGCCGCTCGCCGCATACGGCATGACCCTCAAGGATGTTCCCGGGCTGGTCGAGAAGGCTATCCGAGCCAGCAGCACGCGGGGAAATCCTGTCGAACTGACGCCTGATGAAATGAGCGAAATGCTGGTGGGGGCCATCGGAGGTTGTTGAAGATCGCCATGGGCAGCGCATACATCGCGCTTCTTGCGATGTATGCGATCAGGGTGGCTAATCCCAACAGCGGTTCTTAGCCATCGCTCAGAATGATTGGCGGAGGACTCAACCTATTTCACCGCCTCAATTTCAACTTCTCTTGCCTCACCGTTGCGAATCTCAAAGGCTCGAATGGCGCGCGCTGCGGCATGCGGTGAAATGATGAAATAGACGCACGAAGGATAGTTGGCTTCCTGAATATCGCGGTGGGAAGGGATGTTCTCGCTGCGGGGATGAGAGTGATAAATCCCCAGATGAGCAAGGCGGCGCTCGCGGATGGAGCGCAACGCGGCGATCAATTCCTGCGGGGGAATGAAATACTCGGTCTCGGACTTGAGTTGATTGGAAGCGGGAAGGATTTCCGAAATGACGCCCTGCGCGCCCGCAAGCAGGCCGCAACACTCGCGGGGCCGCTCGGCGCGCGCCTGCGCGAGCATCGCATCGAGGACGGCGGCGCGCACCCTGACCCGCCCGGCCATTACTGGGAGGTTTCCACCTTCTTGCGGCGCATGAACGCCGGCACCTCATAATCATCCGCCGGCAATTCGTGCGCCATCCCCCGGGCGTCGGCCTCGATGGGCAGCTTGTCCCTCTTCGGCGCCGCGGCCTTCAGCGTCTGGTGTTGCGCAGCGCTCGCAGCGTTCGAAACCGCCGGCCGGGGCAGCGAAGTGAGGCGATCGCTCTTGATGCCCGTGGCGATCACGGTGACTTTCACCTCATGGCCCATCGCTTCGTCGTGCACCGCGCCGAAGATGATGTTGGCGTTCTCCGCCGCAGCCTGCTGAACGATGGTCGAAGCCGCGTGGACTTCGTGCAGAGTCAGCTTGCTGGAGCCGGTGATATTCAACAGAATGCCTTGCGCGCCGTTGATCGAGGCGTCTTCGAGCAGGGGGCTTGAAATAGCGCGATTCGTGGCCTCCACCGCGCGGTTCTCGCCGCTCGCCGACGCCGTACCCATCACCGCATATCCCATGCCCTGCATGATCGTCTTGATGTCAGCGAAGTCGCGGTTGATGATGCCGGTGATGGTGATGATGTCGGAGATGCCCTGAACGCCCTGGCGCAGGATGTCATCCGCAATGCGAAACGCCTCAAAGAAGCTGGTGTTCTTATCCACAAACTGCATCAGGCGCTCGTTGGGAATGCAGATGACCGTATCCACCGCCTCGCCGAGTTCGGCGAGCCCCATTTCCGCCTGGGCCATGCGGCGCTTGCCCTCAAAGGCAAAGGGCTTGGTCACCACCGCCACCGTCAGCGCGTTCAACTCGCGGGCGAGGCCGGCCACAATCGGCGCGCCTCCGGTGCCCGTGCCGCCGCCGAGACCGGCGGTGATGAAGACCATGTCGGCGCCGTCCAGCACGTCGAGGATCTTGTCGGTATCTTCCAACGCGGCCTGGCGCCCGATCTCAGGATTCGCTCCCGCTCCCAATCCCTTGGTCAGCTTGGCGCCCAGTTGAATCTTGATGGGCGCCATCGAGACGCTCAAAGCCTGAAGGTCGGTATTGGCCACGCAGAATTCAACGCCTTCCACCTTGGCGTCGATCATGCGATTCACCGCATTACCGCCGCCCCCGCCGACGCCGATCACCTTGATCTTCGCGCCGCGACGCAATTCGTCGGAGAAATCCACTCTCAGATTCCCGCTGCCGTTTTCATTCGCCATGCTGGGTCCTCCAAACGGGTGTCTACCCCTTCCCTCGAAAGATGCCCCAAAGCCTGCCCGTCAGCCCCGCGCTGCGCGAGCCATGGAGCATGCGCAGGCGATAGCCCTGAATCGCAAGGCCCACCACCGTGGAATACGCCGCATCAGGAAGCGTATCGCCCATGGCTTCGAGGCCATAGGGCTGGCCAAGCCGCACCGGCAAATCCAACGCTCGCTCCGCCGCGCTCACCAATCCTCCCAGCTTTCCGCCGCCGCCTGTCAGGACAATACCGCCACCCAACTGTCTTTGTAAACCAGAATTTTCCAACTCCTTCGCAATCAACTCCAGGAGTTCCTGGATTCGAGGTTCGATAATCTCCCGCAGCATCGCATAGTTGACCGTGCGCGACGGGCGCTCCCCAACGCTCGCCACCTCAAGCGGCGCTTCGTCCGATTCCGAGGGATCGCGCCGCCCCCAGGCCACTTTCATCTTCTCGGCTTCCGGAATCGGCGTGCGCAGACCCACCGCAATGTCATTGGTGAAATGATCCCCGCCAATGGGAATGACGCTGCTCGACCAGACGCTGCCTTCATGATAGATAATGAGGTTCGAACTTCCGCCTCCAATATCGATCAGCGCCACGCCCAGTTCGCGCTCATCGGGCGTCAGGCAGGCGTCAGCCGCAGCCAAAGCCTCAAAGATCGTCTCATTCACCATGATGCCCACGCGGTTCACCGCCGCCACCGCATTCTCGTGGGCCACTGTGGAGGCCGTCACAAGATGAACGCTCACTTCCAGCCGCGAGCCGACCATGCCTACGGGATTTCGGATACCGTTCTGCGAGTCGAGCAGATATTCCTGCCTCTCGGCATAGATCACTTTCCGGTCTGGCGGCAAACTCACTGCCTGCGCCGCCTCAAAGACCCTGCGCACGTCCTCATGCGTCACCTCGCGCGCCGCCTGAGGCGACTTTTCCAGATTGAGGCCTCCCCTGGAATTGATACCCTGGATGTGAGGGCCGCCGACTCCGAGATAGGCATTATCAATGGGCACACCCGCAGCGTCTTCAGCCGTCTCCACAGCCTTCTTGATGGAAAGCAATGCCGAGTCCAGGTTCACGATGGTGCCGCGCCGCCAACCCCTGGATTCGGCGACTCCAAACCCCGCCATCCGCAGTCGGCCGTTCTCCACGGGCTCGCACACCAGGGCGCAGGTCTTCGCGCTGCCCAGGTCCAACGCCGCAATGTAGGAATCCTTCAATGCCATTCAGTCTGATTGTGGAAGACACGGGCTGTTGAGAAAACCCGAAACGTTACGGCTTCCCCGCCGGCTTGCCGGAAACCCCGCTGCCAGCGCCTGGAGGCGATGCCGCCTCGAAGGGGTCTACCACCACCTCGTTGCGATAACGCAGATCGATGGAATCGATCCTCGGATTGCTGGCAAGCACCTTCGGAGCGAGCGTCGCAAAGGTCTTGAATCGCTGCTCGAAATCCTGGTTTCCAAAATGTACCAGGACGGTCTCGCGACCCTCGACTAGAAGCGCCCTGAGATCATTCGGATCACTCACATTCGCCTCGGAAATCAGCCAGCCTGAGCGCGCAACCTCGTTGCGAGTCTCGTTCACAAAGTCAATGTAAGGGATCAACAGCGCCTTGCGCTCATCGATGCTGGCGACGGAATCCAGGCCCGACAGAACAGGGAAATCGAAAGACGCTTTTCCCGGCATGGGCAGAAACACACCATCCTCATCCACCAATTCCAGGCGACCGTCTACCTGCGCGAAAGCGAGCGGCGCGCGCTCTTTCACGTTCACGATGAGCCGGTCAGGGAAAATCCGCGCGATGGTCGCCGACTTGATCCAGGGGATGGCTTCCACGCGCTTCTGTTCCGACGCAAGGTTCAGCCGGAAAATGTTGAACGACTGCTCAACTCCAGAATCGCTGAAGCCCAGCGCTGCAAGCAGGTCCTGGCGCGTGACGTAATGATTCCCCTTCACCACGAGATCACGATCCGGCCGAAAGACCAGGCGCTCGGAGGCGATGGCCCGCATCGCAATCCAGTAAGCTCCGAAGGCCAGGACCAATGGCAGCAGAATCCCGAATGTCGCTGCCTTCAGGAAACGCGCGCCCAGTCCCGTCCGGCCGCGTCGCGCGCCTGCCACTCTCCGCTTCTGGCGGTCGGGAGAGAGCTCTTCCGCGACCACTTCGTCCAGCAACGGGATTTGCTCCGGGGAACTCAAGACGAGCCCTTTCTGAAAGGTGATTCAAGCCTCTTGCCGCTCGTCACTGGTCGCTCATCACCGTCTTCTCAAGCCCTTCCACCAGGGCTTCGCCGACCTTCCAAACGCTCCCTGCTCCAATCGTCAGGATCAATACTCCTGATTCCACTTCTCTCAGAATTTCAGCAATCAGATCGGCTTCCGAGGGCGCATAGCGCGCCGTGCGGCAACCCAATGCGCGCATCCGCTCGACCAGCCGCCCGGAGGTGATGCCCGGAATCGGCTCCTCGCCGGCGGGATAGATATCCAGCACGTAGACGCGCTCACAGCCATCGAATGCGCCCGCAAAATCGTCCATCAGAAACCGGGTGCGTGTGTAACGATGCGGTTGAAAGATGGCCCAGATGCGGCCCGCCCCCTGCGCGCGCGCCGCCTCCAGTGTGGCGCGAATCTCCGCCGGGTGATGGCCGTAATCATCCACCAGGGTGATGCCATCCACTTCAGCTTTAACCTGGAACCGCCGGTCAGCGCCGTGGAATTGCTCAAGCCCTTGCCTGATCTGGCTGGCGCTCAGCCCTAACTCAAGCCCTACACCCACCGCCGCCAGGGCATTCTGCACGTTGTGGCGGCCGGGAACCGCAAGGTTCAGATCAAGCAGGTGCTTGCCGGAATCGTAAACCCGAAAGGAAGACCCACCTCGATGGCATTCGATACGGGCAGCCGTAACATCCGACCCCGCTTCGAGACCATACGTCCGAAGCCTTCTCCGCAGCCGGGGCCGAACCAACTCAAGGGTTTCACGCCAAGGCAGGTCGGCGCAGGCGATGACAGCGCCGTAGAACGGCGTCTTATTCATGAAAGAAACAAAAGCCTCGATGATCTCATTGAAATCCCGATAGTGATCGAGGTGCTCACGGTCGATATTGGTGACCACCGCGATCGAAGGCAGCAGAAGGAGGAACGAACGGTCGCTCTCATCTGCTTCCACCACCATCAGCTCTCCCTTACCCAGGCGCGCGCTTGATCCGAAAACATCCAGCCGCCCGCCAATCACCGCTGTGGGGTCCAGGCCCGCCTCGGTCAGCATGATGGCGATCATGGAAGTGGTCGTGGTTTTCCCGTGCGCGCCCGCCACCGCCACACTGAACTTCAGCCGCATCAACTCGGCAAGCATCTCCGCTCGGGGGATGACAGGAATCTGCAAGCGCTCAGCTTCAGCAATCTCGGGATTCCGGGATGGAACGGCTGACGAGACCACCACCACTTGCGCGCCCTGCGCGTGCGACGCCTCATGGCCGATGTAGACCTTGGCTCCCAGGCGCGCCAGCCGCTCGGTGATCGGGGTCTGTTTCAAATCCGATCCTGAGACGGTGAATCCCAGATTCAGCAGCAATTCGGCGATGCCGCTCATGCCGATGCCGCCGATGCCTACAAAATGAATTTTCCGAATCTTACCCAGCATCCAATCACCTCGGCGCCGCGCGCCGTTACTCCACGCCTCGCCTATCCCAGCAAAAGAACCCAATGCGACGCTTCGCGCCTTGCGCTAACTCTTCAATCAAATCGGCGATCTGCGCAGCGGCCTGCGGATGGGCCAGCAGGCGCGCGCGGCGACCCATCTCCATCAGCTTTTCAGGATCATTCACCGCTGCTGTCACCTCTGCATAGAGCCTTTCCGGCGTGAGTTCGCGCTGCTCCAGAACCTTTGCGCCGCCGGCGCGCTCCATGGCCCGCGCATTCGCCAACTGATGCTGATCCGTGGCATGCGGAAAAGGAATCAAAAGCGCAGGCTTCCCGGCGGCTGCAAGCTCCGCCACGGTCGAAGCTCCCGCGCGGCTGACCACAAGGTCAGCCTGTTCCAGAGCGCGCGGAACATCCTCGATAAAAGCATAAACCTCCGCCGAGATCGGCTGGAGCTGGTACGCCTGGCTTACGCGCTCAAAATCCCGCTCACCCGCCTGATGAATAATTCTGAACCGCTCAGCCTGGCAGGCAAGGCGCGGGAGAGCGAAAACCATCGCGTCATTGATGGCTCCCGATCCCTGACTTCCTCCCAGAATCAAAATGCAAAAGGGCGGAGCGGGGCGTCTCGAAGCGATTTGATAGAAGTCACTCCGCACCGGATGCCCGGTGAGACGCGCCTTCTCGCCATAAAAAGACCTCGCTTCCTCAAAACCCAGCGCTGCTCGATCGATGAAGCGCGCCAGAACACGGTTGGTGAATCCCGGAACCGCGTTCGGTTCGATCAACAAAGTGGGAATGCAGCCAAGCGCGGCTTCAAGCATCACCGGCCCGGCGATGTATCCTCCGACGCCAGCAACGACATGGGGCCGAAACTCCCGCAAAAGCTTCCCCGTGTCCCAAAAGCTGCGTGGCAGAACCAGAAAGTTCCGGATTCTTCGCAGGCCGCCAATCCCTTTCAATCCTGCGGCGGCTACCGTGTGCAACGGAAAGCCAGCCTGGGAGATGGCCCGCTTCTCAAGCTCACGACCCGCGCCGACAAACTCGATCGCGCAACCCGGCTCTTTACCCTCCGGGTCACGCCGCTCTTTTGCTCGCGCTTGCAATTCCCGAGCCACCGCCAGAGCCGGGAAGATGTGACCGCCGGTTCCTCCCGCCGCCATGAGGACTCGCAGGGAGGCGCGGGAATCAGGCTGACTCACGGGCTTCGCCACTCTCATCACCGTTCACATGCCGCCGCCCTGCTGTTTTGAAGATTGCCGCTCGCGCAACTCGCTAGAACACGACTCCGGTCGCGTGCTGGGATATATTCAACAAAACCCCGGCGGCAATCAGGTTCATCAGCAGCGAAGAGCCGCCATAGCTGATGAACGGCAACGGAATTCCCTTGGTGGGAAGCAGCCCGATAACCACGCTCATATTCACCAGCGCCTGCCCGACCAGCAACACCGTGATGCCGACCGCCAGAAGCTTCCCGAAGTGATCGCTGCAACAGATTGCCGCCCTCAAGCCTCGCCAGAGAATCACGGCAAAAACGACCAGCACCAGGGCCGCGCCGATGAATCCCCATTCCTCGCTGATCACGGCATAAATGAAGTCGGTCTGCGGCTCCGGCAGGAAGAAAAGCTTCTGATGCCCTTCCATCAGCCCGGCGCCAAGAATGCCGCCTGAACCGACAGCAATCAGCGATTGCAGCATCTGGAACCCTTTTCCCAAGGGGTCGCTTTCCGGATGCAGGAACCCGAGCAAGCGATTATGCCGGTAAGCCACATGAAAAATCACCACGTAAAGCAGCGGAACGGCGGCGGCCGTCGCGCCCGCAAAGTAACGCAGGTGAAGACCGGCGGCAAAGAGCATGGCCGCACAGATCAGACAGATGGCCAGCGAAGTGCCCAGGTCTGGCTCCTTCAGGATGAGGACCACCGTCAAACCAGTTACAAGCCCCAGGGGCAGCAAGGTGTGGCGGATATCGTTCACCGAATTCCGGCGTCGGTCGAGAAAGTAAGCGAAGAAGATCACGATCAGAATCTTCGCCAGCTCCGAAGGCTGGAAATTGAGCGGCCCCATATGGAACCAGCGATGCGTTTCGTGCCATCGCGGCGTCAGATACACGGCCACCAGCAAGATCCACAACAACGCCAGGGCCGGGAAGATGAATCGCGGATTGCGCCACTGGCGATAATCTATGTTCATGACGGCGACCATCGCCAGAATGCCCAGCGCAGCCCAGATTCCCTGTCGAAGCAGGAAATAGTAGCTGGAGCCATAGCGCTCGGAAGCCATCACCGCGGACGCGCTGAAAACCATGACGAGCCCGAAAATCACCAGCACCAGGATGGCGCCGAACAGGATGAGATCAGATTCAAGTTTGCGAGCCATTTTCGCTCTAACCGCGCAAAGCTGAATTGCTAATGCTGTGTTTTACAATTTCGTTGAAGAAGCCTTCTCCCTGGTGATGCCTTCCTCACTCGCTCCCGCAGACTTTCCTGCGTCGCCCTCCAAACTCCCCGTCACTTCATAAGGCGATATGGGTTCCGAATCCGCTTCCAGGGGCCGCAATGGGAGAGCTTTTCCGGAATCGCCGGATTCATCAAACTCCGGTTGAACGTAGTCTTCTCCCGAAGAGATTATTTCCCCGCCGCCAACTTCGTAGATATAGGCCGGCTCATGAGGCGCCGGCGTCTCGGAGGGCGCTTCAGACGGACTTGCTTCTACTATTGCTCCGAATGACCTCGCAGGCGCAGCCTGGAAAGCGTGATCGAAAGGTTCATTTTCGGCGTCGTTCGGAGCAGGACTCAGAGACTCGCTCCGAACCGATTGAAGGGCAGAAGAATTCCCAGCGTCGAGCTCGCTCCCGGAGGAAGGTTTGGATTCTCCAGCCTCCGGTTCCAGCGGAGATGCCTGGGAAGCCGAAGGCGGAGCCCATGCCTGCATCGCGCGCGGTTCCGCAGCCAGACGATGCACGATCTCTTTAAAGGCTCGCCCGCGCTCCTCGAAGTCCCGAAACTGGTCATAGCTGGCGCAAGCCGGAGACAAAAGGACGGTGTCGCCGGAAACCGCCCGCGCAAAAGCCATCTCCACCGCTTTCTCCAAATCGCCGGCATATTGCAAATCCACGCCCTGCAAATCGGCGGCGATCTTTTCAGCCGCGGCGCCGATCAGGTAAACGGA
Source organism: Acidobacteriota bacterium (assembly GCA_902812415.1). Lineage (GTDB taxonomy): Bacteria > Acidobacteriota > Terriglobia > UBA7540 > UBA7540 > RH2-MAG17b. The sequence continues at coordinate 35,476 of CADDZJ010000018.1, read as the reverse complement.
CTTGACGCGTTGGTCAATGAGCGGCTTGAGCGGCGTGTAAGGCGCGCCTTTATCCTTCCCGCCCAGAATCAGGTGAACACCGCGCTCAAAAGTGGAAAGCGCCTTCGCGGCGGCATCCACGCTGGTCGCCTTGGAGTCATTGTAGAAATCCACGCCGCGCAGGGTCTGAACGTATTCCAGCCGGTGCTCGACGCCGGTGAACTCGCGCGCGGCGCTGCGGATGGATTTAAAATCGGCGCCCAGAACGCACGCCGCAGCCGCAGCCGCCATGACGTTCTGCGCGTTGAATTTGCCGCGCAATTTGATTTCCCGCTCTTCCATCAGCATGCGCTCCAGGTGCCCCACGCGGTAGAGAATGCGCCCCCGCGAAAGCAGCACGCCTTCGGGCAAATCCTGGCTGGCGCTGAAGAAGACCTTGCGGCTGGCGATGGCGGGCGCAAGGCCCACCACCGTGGGGTCATCCGCGTTCAGAATGGCGTAGTCGTCGGCCTGCTGATTGCGGAAGATCTGGGCCTTGGCGCTGACGTAAGCGTCGAAAGTGCGGTGCCGGTCGAGATGATTTTCCGTAATGTTCAGCAGCGCCGCGATATGAGGCCGGAATTTCTGGATCGCTTCAAGTTGAAAGCTGCTCAGCTCCGCCACCACAATCGAGTCGACGGAGAACAGGTCTACGGCGGAAATCAGGGGAATGCCGATGTTCCCCACGGCGAAGGTGGTGTAGCCGGAGGCTTCGAGCATTTTACCCAGCAGCGCAGTGGTGGTGGTTTTCCCGTTCGTGCCCGTAATGCCTACAAGGGTTCCCTGAAAAAACCAACTGGCGGCTTCCACCTCCGGCACAATCAGGATCTTTCGCCGCCGCGCCGCTTCAAGCTGAGGCAAATCCCAGGGAACGCCGGGGCTGACCACGATCAGGTCCTGTTTCAGGAAGGTCTCCTCGCGGTGAACTCCAAGCTCCATGCCGATCTTCCGATCCATCAGCTCATGGAGCATGGCGCCAAAAGCGGACGGCGGACGCAGATCGGTGACGGTGACGATCGCCCCCTCGCGGGCCAGCCGGAAGGCGACCGCCTGACCGGTGCGGGCCAGGCCGACCACCAGAACACGCTTGTTGCGCAATTCGATCATGCCGTGTTCCTCTTTCGCGGGTGGCCGTTCTTGCGGAAATACCCGTCCAGGATTTCAGACACCAGTTCCGAGAGGGAGCGGCGATTTTCGCGCGCCAGCCGCCGGGCCCTCGCCACCGTCTCACGGTTCAAGGTGAGGCTTACCCGCGTCGGATTGCGGAAGGATTTAGGCCTTGCCATCGCGTTCCATCCTGCGCGCTTTGGGCTATATCTCGGCCGAAAGGCTCTTTGTAACGGTTTCGACCACCTCAGCGCTCATCGCGCATTAGTGCGTATTTTATGCGCACTAATTTCGATCCGTCAACGTTTTCTTTATGGCGGCGCCCGCCCATCACCGCAACTTCAGCGTGGTCAGGGCGAAAAGGGCGAAAACGAGCGCCGCAATCCAGAAGCGGGCGATAATCTTCGACTCCTTCCATCCCAGCAGCTCAAAATGATGGTGGATGGGAGCCATGCGCAGCACCCGCTTATGCCGGAGCTTGTAAGACCCCACCTGAAGGATCACCGAGAGAGCCTCCACCACGAAGATACCCCCGAAAAACGGCAGCAAGAGTTCCTGCTTGATAATGACGGCTACGGCGGCAATGGCCGCGCCGAGCGAGAGCGAACCCACATCCCCCATGAAGATTTCCGCCGGATAGGCGTTGTACCACAGGAAACCAAGGCTTGAACCCACCATGGCGCCGCAAAAGATCGTCAATTCCCCTGATTTCGGCAAGTGCTCCAGGTCCAAATAGGTGGCCCAAACCAGGTTTCCAGCCACGTAGGTGAGCACCGTCAACGCCGAGGCCGCGATGATCACACATCCGATGGCCAGCCCATCCAAACCGTCGGTGAGATTGACCGCGTTTGAGGATCCCACCACCACCAGAATGACCAGGCCCACAAAGGGTAAAAAGGCCAGCGGATACACCCAGCTATGGCGCAGAAAGGCGTGGATAAGGAAGTCTGGGCGGAGATTCTTGAAAAAGGGGAAAGTAAGCTTCGTGGAATAAAGACCGCGCTCAGAAAGCACCCCTAAAGCCGCCGCCAGGAGCACCGCGATCAAAATCTGAAGGGATAACTTGGAGCGCGCTCGGAGTCCCAGATTATGCTTGCGCCGGAGTTTCAGGTAATCATCCCAGAAACCGATGGCGCCAAAGGCTACCGTCACTCCCAAAGCCAGCCATACAAAGATATTGCTGAGGTCAGCCCAAAGCAGGGTCGGCACAACAATGCAGAGATCGATCAGCACGCCGCCCATGGTCGGCGTGCCGGCTTTTGCCATGTGAGACGATGGGCCTTCTTCACGAATATATTGCCCGATCTGAAATTTCTTGAGCTTTTCAATCAACCACGGACCCAAGAGCAAGGAAAGCAGAAGCGCCGTAAGGCTGGAATATGCCGTGCGGAAAGTAATATAGCGGAAGAGATTCAGAACATGAAAATGGCTGTAAAATTTAAGGTAAAGAAAATAGAACATTCGCGGTCAGTCGTTCGCAGCCCTCAACGTTGAGGCTTCCCTTTCCATTAAGTTTCGAGTTCATTTCCCCATCGAGTCTCCATGGATTTTGAAAACGCCTTATAGCCCTGGTTCGGCCTTTCATAAGAGGTTGATGAAAAACCCTTTGGGCACGTTGACCTAAAGTCCTTCGGTTGTCACTCTGAGCGATAGCAAAAATCCCCGTATTGCGGAACCCATTCGATGCAGGGATTCTTCCTTCGTTTCACTCAGAGCCTGTCCTGAGCACAGCGAAGGAACCGCCTTCGGCTCCTCAGAATGACAGTTGGAACAGCTCCCCATAGCAGGACGGATGAGTTTCTCACCTGTCCAGTCAATCCTTCTTGACCGGCTCTTGCGCCTTTTGGGCATTCAGGCCATTGAGAATCACAGCAATCGCCCTCTCCAGCCGCACGCCTCGTGAGCCTTTTATCAGGACGATGTCTCCGGGCTGCGTCATCTCCAGATAAAACCGGCCCGCCTGTTCAGCGTCCGAAAAGAACCTGGCCCGATCGGGCGCGAATCCAGCATTTTTTGCACCTTCCAGAAAAAATTGCGCATCGCCCTGGACGGCAAGCAACCAATCAATCCCAGCTTCCACGCACCTTTCACCGATTCTCCGATGCCAATCCGGCGAAGAAGGCCCGAGCTCCAGCATTTCACCTGCCATCACAATTCGCCTCTTGGCTCCTGGCCACGATGCCAGCATCTCAAGCATCTTCCGCATCGCATGCGGATTGGAATTGTAGGCATCGTTGATCATCCATCCATCACCCGGCAACTGCAAAATCTCGGTCCTCTGTCCGGGAGCCTTGAAGGATCGAAGCCCCGCTCCCACTTCCTCTTTCGATAAACCAAACAAGCCGGCTGTTGCGATGGCAGCCAGGGCATTTTCAACGTTATGACGGCCCGGAAGCGGAATGGTGAATTTCCCTGACAAAGCTTCCGCCTGCACTTCAAATTCCGTCACGAAATTGCCGCTTCCGTCCAGGGCCGAAGGGCGGATATTCAGCCCCTGGTAAGCTGCTCCTGCCGTGAAGCCATAAGTCACCACCCGTCCCTGGAAGCCCGCGGAAAAGCCGCGAACGCGCTGGTCATCGTGGTTCAAAACTGCAATGCCGGGCGCTTCGAGACGCTCGATCAGCTCGCGCTTGGCGCGCGCGATAGAGTCAATGGAATCGAAGAATTCAAGATGAACCGGGGCCACATTGGTGACCACTCCCACCTGCGGCTCCGCCAATGAAGCCAGCAAGTCAATCTCTCCGGGACCTGACATCGCCATCTCAATCACCGCAACCTGGTGATGAGGCTCAAGCCGGAGCAGCGTGAGAGGCACTCCATAATGATTGTTCAGGTTTCCGGAGGTCTTGAGCACGCTGAAGCGCTGTGCCAGGACCGCTGCGATCATTTCCTTGGTGGTGGTCTTGCCGGTGCTGCCAGTAATGCCGATAACCTGGCCCGGCCACTTGCGTCGCGCCGCGCGCGCAAGTTGTTGCAGAGCCTTCGTAGTATCCGGCACGGGAATCAATAGCGAGGCCCAGTCAGATTTCGGCGAATGGTAGTCGTTTGAAACCACCGCCGCTTTCGCACCCTTCGTAATAACTTGTTCAATGAAATTATGACCATCGTGGCGGGGACCTCGGATGGCGAAGAAAAGGTCTCCGGCTTCAAGCGACCGGGAGTCAATGGAATAACCGCTGACAGTCCCATCCGACCCGTGCCATTGCGAGTTTAAAACCGCAGCGATTTCATTCAACGAAAGCTGCATCAGGATTTCCCTTTTTTAGCGTTGCTCCGGGAAAGAATACCAGGCCCTCGATGTATGGGCGAAGAATCCCTGTATCTCAAAATCAATCAAATACAAGAATGATTCATCGCCTTTGGCCCTTCAGAATGACGGCCTGGAACGGCTCCTCAGAGAGGTTGCAGGAGTTTTGGGCAACCTGACAGATGCGCACACTCCATATCCGCTTCTCGATAGCCTGACACGTTAAGTTCTGCGGAAGCCCATTTCGCGCAAAATCCTCCTTGCAACCTCGCGATCATCGAAAGGAATGGAGCGGTCCTTGAGAACCTGATAAGTCTCGTGCCCTTTGCCTGCCAGCAGGACCAAGTCCCCCTCATGAGCCTGTTCCAGCGCTTTCCGGATCGCCGCCTCGCGGTCTACCTCTGCAATATACGATTTCCCTGACTTCTGAAGTCCCACCATCACGTCATTCATGATCAGGATCGGGTCTTCGCTCCGCGGATTATCTGAAGTCAATACCACCCTGTCACTCAGATTACCCGCCGCCTCACCCATCAGCGGGCGCTTGGTGCGGTCGCGATCTCCTCCACAGCCAAAAAGCACGATCAGTTGGTCGCGGGTAAGCTCGCGCGCGGTTTTCAGGGCGTTTCGCAAGGCATCGTGAGTGTGAGCGTAATCCACAAGAACCGTGAAGGGCTGGCCCTCGTCGACCCGCTCAAAACGCCCCGGCACTTGACGCACGGCTGCGACGCCCTTCTGGATAGACTCTTTGGAAACGCCCATGCCCTCCGTGGCGGCAACCGCCGCCAGGATGTTCTCCAGATTGGCCCGGCCCAGCAGAGGCGATTCGATATCCAGCTTGCCCTCTGGCGTCAAAAGCGTGGCCTGAACCCCGTCCGGCTTGAGGCTTGAATGCTTGACCTTTACCTGCGCGTCGGACTCAATCCCATAGGTAATCTGGCGGGGCTGCTCCACTTTGAGCAGGCGGGCGCCCCAGGGATCATCCAGATTGATCACTCCCAACTCCGGCGGAGGCGTCCCATCGCCCTCGAAAAGCCGCCGCTTGGCGGCAAAATAGCTCTCCATATCCTTGTGATAATCCAGGTGATCGCCGGTCAGGTTGGTGAAAACCGCCGTCTGAAAAGGAAATCCGCACGTGCGTCCCTGCGCCAGCGCGTGGGATGAAACCTCCATCACGGCCGCTTGCCCCCCTGCCTGAACCAGTTCGGCAAGATATCCTGCGAGATCGAGAGACTCTGGCGTAGTGTGCAGCGCCGGAATTGTCCGGTCTCCAATCGAATATTCGATGGTGCCCAAAAGGCCGGTTTTCATTCCAGCCGCTTCGAGGATGGAACGAATAAGGTAGGCCGTGGTCGTCTTGCCGTTCGTGCCGGTAATGCCTACCAATTTCAGTTTGGATTCCGGATGGTCGTAAAACGTTCGGCTGATTTCCGAGAGAGCCCGCCGAATGTGCGGAACGCGAATCCAGGTGGACGCAAAATCGGACGGTGCGGCGCGCTCGCTGACGATTCCAGCCGCTCCTTTTTCGAGGGCCTGCTTGATGAACTGATGCCCGTCCGCGCGTTCACCTTGAATCGCAAAAAAGAGACTTTCTGGTTGAATCTGACGAGAGTCGTAGGCGAGCGAGCGAATGTCACGGCCCAGGTCGCCTTCAACGCCCAGCACGGCCGCGGATCGCAACAACTCCCTCAAAATCATCTTTGACACCAGTATACAGCCTTTTGCGCGCGTGTCTTAACCCTTAACCACTTCCCTCGCCGCTTCAGGAGCGCGCATCAATATGTGTGACGGCTCTCAGCCAGTCCTCCCCTTCAACGCGCGAAGACCACCTTAATCAGCGAGCGTTCCGGCACTTTCGAGCCGGGCGCAGGGTCCTGCTGAACCGCCAGGCCGCTGCCTGCCAGGCTCAGGGCTAAATCAAGTTCCTGGCACTCGTCCGCTACTTTCCTTTCATTCAAACCTGTGAAGTCCGGAACCGTCACCATCGGCCCGTTGTTAATCATCACTGTCCCGTGGCCAGCGCTGCCGTCCGGTGGAGTATAGGAAACCGGCTTTAATCCTGCGTCATGAGGTGGAAGCGGAGGAATGGCAGGATTGGCAGCTTCCCTCCGCAGGGCGACCGCGCGGCTAGTTTTCGCACTAGAGGCCATCTGAAGCGGCGACTTCACCGGCTCGTCGCGCGGCACATTGAGATAGCTCAGAGCCTGCTGCGCCAGTTGCTTCCACGCCGGCGCAGCCACTTCAGCGCCATAAATGCCGCCGACAGGAGTATCAATGGAAACCAGAATCGTGAGCGCAGGATGATGGATGGGCGCAATTCCGATGAAGGAGGCCACGTAATGCGTGTGGGAATAATGGCCGTTCTCCACCTTTTGCGCCGTACCGGTTTTGCCGCCCGCCGAGTAGCCGTCAAGCTGAGCCGCCGTGCCTGTGCCGAACTCGACCACGCCTTCCAGCATCCGGCGCATTGTTGCAGCCGTCTGCTCGCTCAACACCCGGCGCCTGGACTCTGGCGGGACGGGATCGTGGGTGTTTCCGCTGAAAATATCCCGCACAATGCGCGGCTGAATCAGCATGCCGCCGTTGGCGATGACGGAATAAGCATCCACCAGTTGAAGCGGCGTGACGCCGATTCCCTGCCCGATGGCAATTTCGCCGATGGAAACCCCGGACCAGCGGCTGGGCGGCATCAGCAGGCCAGCTTCCTCGCCCGGCAAGCCGATATTCGTCTTCGCCCCGAAGCCGAATTTAACAACATGATCGTAGAAGCGGTCTTCACCCAGTCGCAGCGCTATCTTGACCGCCCCCACGTCGCTCGAATAGGCCAGCACCTGGCTTAGCGTCAGTGGGCCGGCAAGCTCGTGCCGGATGACTTCCCGAACATCATGAATCGTGCGACCTCCCAGGACGATCGCCCCCATCTGGCAATCGATCAGGTCGGTGGGTTTCGCCAGATGCTCATCAATGGCGGAAGAAATGGTGATCGATTTGAATGTTGAGCCAGGCTCAAAAATCCACGAGACGCCCCGGTCGATGCGGTCTTGAGGAGGGCTTGCGGCATACTTATTGGGATTGAACGTGGGGTAGCTCGCCATAGCCAGAATTGCGCCGGTATAAGGATTCTGCACGATGGCCACTCCGCCCTTGGCGTGCCACTTCTCGACGTCCGCGTCAAGGACGCTTTCGGCGATATATTGAATCCCGGCATCGAGCGTCAACTGCGCGTTCATCCCGGGCTTGCCCGGATCATCCCTGGAGCCGAACGTTTGCCGCCGCGCATCCTCCATCACCAGAGCATGCCCGGGTTGTCCCTCAATCTCCGAGTTCAGTGAATACTCGACGCCTGCCAGCCCGCGGTCATCCATCCCGACATAGCCGAGGATCGCTGAGGCCAGATCGCCCAGAGGGTAAAAGCGCTTCATTTCTTTCTGGAAGTAAATCCCCTTTAGCCCTAAAGCTTTCACGCGTTCGGACTCGCCCGCCGAAACCTTGCGTTTTACCCAGCAGAAAGTCCGGGACGCCTCAAAGCGAGCCTCCAGTTCCTGGGGATCGAGCTCTAAAATGGAGGCAAGCAGCCGAGCGGCTCTCCCGGGATTCTCAATGTGCGAAGGAACGGCGTAGATGGAATCCACCGGCAGGCTCATTGCCAGCGGATGAAGGCGACAGTCATAGATAGCGCCGCGCTGAGGGGCCAGTACGATGGTGCGCTGCTGCTGCCGCTGAGCGCGCTCGAACCAGTGCACATATTTAATAACTTGAAGGTAATAAAGGCGGCCGAAGATCAGAAACATCCAGAGCGCAAATGCCGCCGCAAGCATCAGGCCACGGCGGAGCATTACCGATCTCTCAGGCTTCTTCGTGGGTGGGTAAGGAACCTCTAGCCGGGGCATCTAAGGCTCCCGCGGAATTCCTCGATTCATGGGCGCGAGCGCCTCAAAATTCCGGGCAAAAACAGGAACGCCGGGCTGCAAGGATTGCGAGTCCGCTCCATCAAGCCGGACCACCTGCTGCGGTTCAGGCGATGCCAGCCCGAGATCGGCGCGCGCAAGCTTGTCGATGCGCTGAGGGTCAGCAAGCAGGGCCTGCTCCAAGCGCAGTTTCTGATTCGCCACCCGCAGGGCCGCCCGCTCAGACTTCAACTGCTCAATCTGGTAGCCGTATCGCATGCACTCAAAGTGCTGCAAGGCGAAGCAGAAAATGAATAGAAACACCACCGCGCCGATGCGAAGCAAAGCGTAGCACTGGCGTCGCTTGACTGGGTCGATTTCGCGGACTAAGTGGGAATTGTCAATCGCCTTGGGGAAAAACACGTCAGGGCGATAGGATCGGCCCACAATGTGGAGCGCCGAGCAGCGCGGGCGTTTCTGAATCTCAGGAACCAGAATAGGTGCAGTAGCCATAATGCTTCCTCGTCTTGTAACCAGACCTGAACCAGTGGAAAGAAGTTTTTCCGCTTAAGTCGCCAGCTTCTCAACCACGCGCAATTTGGCGCTTCGCGATCGCGGATTGTTGCGGGATTCCTCCTCAGTGGGCCGGACAATCTTACGAGTGAGCAACTGCGTTCTGCCCTCGCGGTGCCACTGATAAAATGTCCGCTTAACGATCCGATCCTCCAGCGAATGAAAGCTGAGGATCGCCAGTCGCCCGCTCGGCGCAAGCACCGAAAGCGCGCGGCTCAAGAACTTCTCCAGATTTTCCAATTCCTCATTCACCGCCATCCGCAAGGCCATGAACGTCCGCGTGGCAGGATGAAGGTGGCGAAGGCCCGTCCGGGAAGGGATTGCTCGCATTACCACCAGCGCCAGTGTGGTGGTCGTTTGAATCGGACGGGCCTTCACAATGGCTCGCGCAATACGGCGCGAGTGGCGCTCCTCCCCTAAACGAAAGATCAAATCCGCCAGATCGCGCTCCCTGCTTCGATTGACCAGATCGGCAGCCGTCAAAGGGCTGTCCGGGTCCATGCGCATATCGAGGGGGCCAGAACGCTCGAAACTGAATCCGCGAGAGGCGTCTTCCAGTTGCAACGAACTCATGCCCAGGTCAGCCAGCATTCCGTTGGCCGGAGGCAAGCCGCTGGCCGCATGGAGCGCGTCAATTTCCGCAAAGTTCCCCCGCCGTAACACAACCTTTTCCCCAAACTCCCGCAAGCGGGCGCTCGCCTGGGCCAGCGCCTCAGGATCGCGATCGATGCCCAGAAGCTTTCCGCCTTCCAGTTTCCGCAAAATGGCCTCTGCATGGCCGCCGCTGCCAACAGTGGCGTCAATGTAAATGCCGTCGGGCCGGACGTCCAATAAATCAAGCGTTTCCTGAAGCAAAACCGGAATATGACTCATCGAGTCGCTTATGCGCCCGCCAAACAGCTAAATGTTGAGGTCGCTCAAAGCCTTTTCGTCCTCTTCGGTGATCGGATTCTGCTCCAGGTGCTCATCGAATCGCTGCGGATTCCACACGTCCAGATATTCCAGATATCCGAGCACCGCCACTTCCCCGCGCATCGCGGCCGATTCGCGCAACTGGGAAGGAATCAGAATTCTGCCCTGCCCGTCCATTCGCGCCATCTGTCCCCAATAGTTGGTGCGGTCGAGAAACTTTTTTTTGGCTTTGTTCATCGAGGGAAGAGCCGCCAGCTTCTCCTCGATCCTTCGCCATTCCGCGAAGGGGTAAATGCGCACGTATTGCCCATCCAGGCTGGTCACATAAAATTCGGGGCCGTACTTTTCGTCCATGATTGTCTTGAAGGCAGTCGGAATCTTCAGGCGTCCCTTTGCATCGACACTCGCCGCATGCCTGCCTCGTAACATTGTTGAATCCCGAAAACCTCGTCGAGTTTTGTCTTTGGCAACCCTTGACAACCACTTTTAGCTACTTTAAGCCACTTTCGTCCCCAACTCTAACGTGACCGTATGACAGTGTCAAGAATTTTTTTGATTAATTTTTCCTAATTTTGAGCGCGCAACCGGAAATCGCTTCAGAAGGACTTTCAAGCGGGATTATCCATGTTGCATCTCTGGTCAGCAGCATGGGGGGTGAAGAATCAGAAGGCGGAAAGCGGAAGGCGTAGCGCCCCGCTTGCTCGGGATGACAACAACGACAAGATATACGCGGACAAAATTAACCCTTATCAGCTTTCAAACAGTGATTCGTTTTTCTTTTCAATCAGCACGCGAGAGCTTGGCTTCCAGATTTCTTCTGACCTCCGGCCATTCCGAATCAAGAATGCTGTAATAGACGCTGTGCCGGAAACGCCCATCCGGCATGACCATATGATTGCGGAACGTGCCCTCTTCCTTAGCGCCAAGACGCAGGATGGCCTTGCGCGAGCGTTCATTGAGCGAGTCGGTCTTGAACTCCACACGAATACATCCCCACTTCTCAAAAGCGTGCCGCAGCATCAGGTATTTAGCCTCGGTATTGACAAAAGTTCGCTGCCAGCGGGGCGCAATGAACGTTCCGCCGATTTCCACGCGGCGGTTCGCTCGGTCAATATTCATAAAGCGAGTGGATCCCACAACCGAGTTCGAAGCGCGCTCGCGCGTGGCGAAAGGCAGCGATGTGCCCTCGGCCTGCGCCTTCAGAACGAATTGAACGTAATCGCGCATCTCTTGCGGCGTGCGGACCGCATAGGGCATCCAGCGCCAAAGGTCTTCGCCGAGGCTGAACGCGCAAAGGGCATCCAGGTGTTCCAGGGTGAGCGGCTCAAGCCGCACTTGGCGGCCCTCCAGAATCACCGGCTCGATCAACATGAATTCCTCGGTTAACTTCATGGAAAGACCCACTTCTCCCTCTTGGGAAAATTTACCTCGCCTACGTCACAAATTCATGCTTCAGGCGATGCAAACAGTCGCTGCATTTTTCGAATTCCCAACCATCATAAATGGTTAGCGGGCCGCATTGCTACACCATTCACCTGATCCCGGCGTGAAAAATCCTGGGAGCACAGCCGTTCGGAGCCTCAGTTGCTGGGTATCTCAAAACGAAGGCAGTTCTCTGTGCGTAAACGAAAATAAGAGGAACGCCGTTCATGGAGAGAATTCGCCTGTTCATGGAGGTCAGGAAATGAGAAAACTCAACCTTTTAACCGTCGCGGCTTTTGCAAGTCTTCTCGCATGGATGGCGCCGGTCAGTCCAGCCGCCGCCTGGAGATCGCATCCGTCAGTCACCGCCCGGCAGACAGCCGAGCCCGCCGGACCGGAGACAGGAACCGGACAGATGGAGCGAGCCTTTACCGGTAAGATCGAAAAGCGTAAAGGGAAGTATGTGCTGCACGACACCTCCGCCCAGGTTACGTACAGGCTCACCGACCAGCCGGAGGCCAGGCGTTTTAACGGCTATCACGTGAAAGTGATCGGCACCCTGGATACGACAACCAACACGATTCACGTCTCCAAAATCCAGCTTATCTTATCCGGCAATGCCGGCGCCTCTTAATCAGCCGTAGAATGGAGCGGACGCCCGGCGCTCGCTCCATTGTCGGCAGGATTCCGAAAACAAAATAGGCCCGAAGATGAAAGTGGGATGTTTTCCCCACCTTAATCCAGTTTTTACCCGATAGCTCGGCGGCCCACGGAAAAGTACACTTTTTAGTTGCAGCATTGGAATTCATTCCACCCGGAAGCTGATGAAAGGAGGTCGCATTTTATGAAGGACCACCATCCGAAGAGGACCGGCCGATACTTGTGCAATCATTGCCATAAAGCATTCGCAACGATCATCCAATTGCGCTATCACGAGAGGAAATGCGCGCCTTCCCAGACCGAATCTGAGGAATTGGTTCAGCAGCGCTCCCCGCAGCTTTCCGAGGAGGCGAACCCCTTCCCGCCCCGGACTATGCTTCGCGCAACGTCTTAGCGTTGCCTTTGGAGGGCATCGCTGCAGCGCCCCTTTTCATTGTGACTCATCCATATGCCTGATCCCGGCGCTGGAATTGAAGGCAAAGATCAATCATGTCCTCACCGAGGCTCGAATGGTTTTGCACGGCGCTCAGGCGTTGCTGGGATTCCAATTCATCATGATCTGGCTCAAGGGCTTTGGTAAGTTGCCGCTCCTCAGCCGGCAGCCTCACCTCTTGAGTTTCGCTTTCGTCACGATGGCGACCATTTTGCTCATGCCTCCTCCCGCCTATCACCGTCTTGCGCGAAGCGAAGAGCGCACAGAGGCTTTTTATCGCTTTGCCAGTTGGATTATATTAGGAGCGCTGGCATTGGTCGAACCGGGAATCGCCACGGAGTTCTTCATCCTGACGGAAAAGGCGGTCCATTCCGTTGCCTTTTCTCTGGGGGCGGCGTTCGCGTTGCTGATCTTTTCATATACGCTATGGTTCGCATGGGCCATTCGTCGCGGCGGTGCGAGTCACGCTTCCTGATCCCCACGATCTCAAAGCCGGCAAGTGATCTGTGAAAGCAGCCCATGAAGACTTCGGCGGAAAGAGCCCAAAATCCGACGCCGCACGGATGTCCAGCCTTCCTTTTCGATTTGGACGGAACCCTCATCGACAGCGTGTATCAGCACGTGCTGGCCTGGCGCGAAGCGCTCGAACAGAGCGGCATTGAGCTTTCGGTGTGGAGAATTCACCGCCGCATCGGGATGAGCGGCGGACTGTTTGTGAATGCGCTCCTCAGGGAGACGCGCCGCGAAATCAGCCCGCAGGTGGTCAAGCGCCTGCAAGAACTTCATGCCAGGGCCTACATCCGGCGATTGAAGGACGTCCGCCCTCTGCCCGGGGCTCGCGAGCTTCTCAAACTGCTTTCCGGTTCCGGCGTCCCTTACGCGATTGCAACCAGCGGCCGCATGGAGACTGCCCGCGAGTCGCTTGCCGGCCTCTCCATCGGGCCTGAAGTTCCGGTGCTCACCCGCGATCAAGTGCAATACGCCAAGCCCAACCCTGACCTTTTCCTCGCGGCGGCCGATCGTTTGAAAGCGCCCATCATGAACTGCATTGTGATTGGCGATAGCGTCTGGGACATGCTGGCCGCGCAGCGAGCGCATACTTTGGGAGTGGGATTGCTCTCAGGCGGATATGGGCAGGAGGAGCTTGAGCGCGCGGGAGCGTTTCGCGTCTACCAGGACCCCGCCGATTTGATGCATCACCTGGACGAACTGGGTTTTCGAGGAAGAATCCCGTTGCTGCGCGCCTGACTTCCTGCGCCGGGCTTTACGCCCGGCATACCGCCCCGACAGGTTGCTGAAAAGCTTTTGTACCCTGTCATTCTGAGTAGCCGAAGGTGGTCCTGAGTGAAACGAAGGAAGAATCCCGGCATTTACTTGCCTTATTTCTTGCAAATACAGAGATTCTTCGCTTCGCTGCGCTCGCTCAGAATGACCCAGGCTACAAAAGCTTTTCAGTAACCTGTCGGGCGACGCTTCAGGCCCGCAATTTCTCATACGGTACACAAATCCTTCCGTCCCTCCACCCTAGAAAAGGAGGTCCTCATGGACATCCCAGATCAAGAGCCCGAAATCCTCGACCTGCCAATCGGCACCGGACAAACCGGCTGGCGAAAGGAATCAGACTCAATGGGCGCGATTGAAGTGCCGGCGGAGCGCTATTGGGGGGCGCAGACACAGCGGGCTCTCATTCACTTCAATATCGGCAGCGACAGGATGCCCAAGCCCATTTATCACGCTTATGGATACATCAAGAAAGCCGCTGCCATCGTCAACGCCCGCCTTGGGGGTTTGCCACAATGGAAGGCAGACTTGATTTCAAAGGTGGCCGATGAAGTCATCGCGGGCAAGCTTGACGATGAGTTCCCGCTGGGCCTCTGGCAGGCCGGATCGGGGACTCAATCGAACATGAACGTCAACGAGGTGATCTCAAACCGCGCCATTCAGCTTGCCGGGGGAAAGATTGGGAGCAAGCAGCCGGTTCATCCCAACGATCACGTCAATATGAGCCAATCCTCGAACGACACGTTTCCAACGGCTATGCACGTGGCGTCAGTGAAAGCCCTGTGCGAGCATCTTCTGCCGAGCGTCGAAAGGCTTCAGAAATCAGCGGCGGAGAAATCGGAGAAATGGAGTCGCGTGGTAAAAATCGGGCGCACCCATCTCCAGGATGCCACGCCGCTCACGGTGGGCCAGGAATGGTCGGGTTACGCGGCGCAGTTGGAAGATGCGATGGAGGGCATTCGAGGCGCTTTGCCGAGTCTCTATCGCCTGGCAATAGGCGGCACGGCAGTGGGCACGGGGATCAATGCCCCAGACGGCTTCGGCGAAGAAACCGCGAGAGTCATTGCTGAACTCACCGGCTACCCTTTCGTGACTGCGCCCAACAAATTCGCGGCACAAGCCTCGCTCGACGCCCTGGCGCGCGCTTCGGGCGCGTTGCGAGGCCTGGCTGTTGCGCTGTTCAAATTCGCCAACGACATGCGCTGGCTTGGCTCAGGGCCGCGCTGCGGGCTTCAGGAGATCATCCTGCCCGCCAATGAGCCGGGATCATCCATTATGCCCGGCAAGGTAAATCCGACTCAGGCTGAGATCATGCTGATGATTTGCATCAAGGTGATCGGCCTCGATGCCGCCGTTGCGATGGCCGCCGCCGAGGGCAATTTCGAATTGAACACTTTCCGGCCGCTGGTCATCGATCACACGCTGCGGTCGATCCAGCTTCTGGGGGATGCCTGCGATCACTTTCGGAAATTTCTGGTGGAGGGCGTCGAAATCAACGAGAAGCAGCTTCAACACAACGTCAGCCGTTCCATCATGATGGTCACTGCGCTCAGCCCGGTGATTGGCTATGATAAGGCGGCTGAAATCGCGCATCGGGCCGTTCAGGAAGACCTCACGCTGAAAGAAGCTGCCCTTCGGAGCGGCGTTGATGAAGAGTTATACGACCGCGCAGTAGTTCCAGAACAACTCACGAAACCCGGCTTGCCCGGTAAGCGCTGACCTTCTGAGGAGCCGCAAAAGAAAGTGACGAGTGATGAGCAGAAATCAATCTGAGGTCCTCGTCATGGGTCACTAACGTTTCTGGACCCTGGGTGGTCATGGCCAAGATGGCCATGCCACAACGGTGGCACGGGCGTCCCGCCCGTGGATTCAGCCGAGGTCTTTATGTGACATACGAGTTGATTTTGCTCATCACTCGTCACTTTCCACTCACACTGCCTTTGAGATTCCTTGCGGAGTTTGTCTTACGCCGAAATACGGGGGTTCTTCGCTTCGCTGCGCTCCGCTCCGAATGACAGTTTCACGCCGATGCCTGCCTTGCCAGCAGAGCGGTTTCATCGGATTGCGGTTTGAGCACTTTCCTAAAGCGTCCGCGCAGCTTTAATCTTGCCCGCAGCAGCCGCGACTTGATGGCGGCCAGAGAAAGTCCCAGCATTTGCGCCAACTCAGCCGTCGAGAAACCATCGATATTGCGGAGAATGAAGACGGTTTTTAAGTGCGGCCCGAGGCTGTCAAGCGCCTTTCCAAGCCGTTCATTGAGTTCCACCTCGGCATAGCGTTTCTCCGGATTGCTTATTTCGGATCGAGCTTCGAGAGGAGCCCATCTTACTCCGTCAGACCAGGCCAGTTCGTCCCATGAGACCTCGCGTTGGGTTCGCCGTGAGCGCAACCGGATGAGCGCCTCATTGATCGCGATGCGGGCAAGCCAGGTGGAAAAGCGCGAATTCCCCTGAAATTTGCACAGGTTACATTGAGCTTTCAGAACGGCTTCTTGAAGCGCATCCTCAGCGTCCTCCCGATTGCGGGTGATTCTAAAAGCTAGCCGGTAGACGTTTTGATAGTATTGCTGCACTAAAAGTCCAAAAGCCTCGCTGTCACCCACCCGCGCTTGATTCAAGAGCGTGGTTTCATTTGCCAGATGAGCTGCCATCCATTTCACCTCGTTCTTTTAGACTCAAACTGATGACTTTGCCAAGCGTTCAAGCGCAGATTAACGTCTGGCGGAAAGAGAGGCAATCCAGTGAAATCTGTAACCTGTGGATGAAGTTACCGTAGGAGATGGCTCAGGAGTTGACCCCAGAAGATCGTCGGCGCAATTGTGCAGAATATTTGGGTAGCCACGGTTAACCCGCAATTTGAGTTTACCGTGGGCTTGTCCACAAGAAAAAAGCCCACGGTTGGAAAAGCGTCTACCGTGGCCACCACTACCATCGTCCATCCTGTCATTCTGAGCGAGCGCAGCGAAGCGAAGAATCCCCGCATTTGCAGGGCGACCCAATACAGGGATTCTTCCTTCGTTTCACTCAGGACCGCCTTCGGCTCCCCAGAATGACCGTGTGAGAGGCTGCGCTCACAATGAAAGGGTGGAAAGACTGCCGTTCGGAATGAAGGTGTGCGCACAAAGGCGCTTTGCGCTTGACACGCGGGATGGACTGCATTAAGGAGTAGTTGTTGCGCCGAAGGTGGGAGCGCCAGCAGGTTGCCGAAAAACTCGTGCAGCCTGTCATTATGAGAAATTCTTCACTTGTCATTCTGAGCGGAGCGAAGAATCCCCGCATTTCAG
Organism: Acidobacteriota bacterium; assembly: GCA_902812415.1. Classification (GTDB taxonomy): domain Bacteria; phylum Acidobacteriota; class Terriglobia; order UBA7540; family UBA7540; genus RH2-MAG17b. The sequence continues at coordinate 18,653 of CADDZJ010000018.1, read as the reverse complement.
CGCAGGGTAAACTTAGCGGAGCGTCCCTGTATTTGCAGAACACCCAAATGCAGGGATTCTTCCTTCGTTTCACTCAGGACCGCCTGCGGCTCCTCAGGATGACGGTGTGAGGGCGCGTCGCTCAGAATGGCAGGTTGGAGGGCCGATTGCCGGCACGGCCTCCCTGAAAACGGAGACCTCCATCTCCCTCACCCTTGAGTCCACGCCATGAACACAAAGTCGCCTTCGCGCCGCAGAAGGAACGGGGCAAAAACCATGTCCACCGCCTCGCGCTTCAAGCCCGCGAAATCAGCCGTCACGAAATCTTTTCCCGTCGTGGGCATCGGAGCGTCAGCCGGCGGGCTGGAGGCTTTCACACAGCTTCTAAGCCACTTGCCGGCGCAAACCGGAATGGCGTTCGTCCTGGTGCAGCATCTGGCGCCGAAGCACAAGAGCGCGCTGCCCGACCTGCTGGCGCGGGCCACCCGCATCCCGATCGCCGAGGTGAAAGATGGAATGCAAGTGGAGCCGGATCACGTCTATGTGATTCCCCCCGACACCAACATGACGATTTCAGATGCAAAGCTGCATCTGGTTCGCCGCGCAGCCTCCGAGCAGCACATGCCCATTGATTTTTTCTTCCGTTCGCTGGCGGAGGATCTCAAGACCAAAGCCATAGGAGTTATTCTATCGGGCACCGCCTACGACGGCACGATCGGGATGAAAGCCATCAAGGCGGAGGGCGGCATTACCTTCGCGCAGGATGAAAAGTCGGCGAAATATCCGGATATGCCGCGCCATGCTGTCGCGGCAGGCTGCGTGGATTTTATCCTGCCGCCCGAGATGATTGCCCGGGAATTAATGAGCCTTGGCCGGCATCCGTATGTTATCCAGTCCAAAGCCCTTGAAATTCCTGACTTTCTCCCCGAGGGCGATAACGAGCTGAACAGGATCTTCCTGCTGCTCCGCAAATCCAGCGGCGTCGATTTCACCTATTACAAGCAGACCACCGTCCGCCGGCGCATCAACCGTCGCATGGCGCTCAACAAAATTGAAAGCCTCAAGGATTACCTGCGCTACCTGCAGGAAAATCCCGCCGAACTGGACGCGCTTTACCAGGACATCCTCATCCACGTCACCGGTTTTTTCCGCGACCCTGAACTCTTCGATTTCCTCAAGAAGAAGGTTTTCCCCTCCATCACCCACGATCACCCCCCTGACCTGTCGATCCGAATCTGGGTTCCGGGCTGCTCCACGGGCGAAGAAGTCTACTCCATCGCCATCAGCCTGCTGGAATTTCTCGGCGAGTCTTCTCTCCACGTTCCCATCCAGATCTTTGCCACGGATATCAGCGAGCAGGCCGTTGAGAAAGCTCGCGCGGGCGTTTATCTGGAAAATATCCGGGCTGAAGTCTCGCCGGAGCGCCTCCGGCGATTTTTCATCAAGGTGGATCGAGGCTATCAGATTGGCAAGTCGATCCGCGAAATGTGCGTGTTCGCCCGGCAGGATGTCACCAAAGATCCTCCCTTCTCCAAGCTCGATCTGATCAGTTGCCGCAATTTATTGATCTATCTCGGGCCGATTCTGCAGAAGAAGGTCATTTCTGTTTTTCATTACGCGTTGAAGCCGGGCGGAACCCTCATTCTGGGAAGCTCGGAAACCATCGGCGGATTTTCGGAACATTTCACTTTGATCGACAAGAAGCACAAAATCTATGCAAAAAAGTCCGTCTCCTCGGCGCCCTGGCCGCTCGAGTTTGGCAGCGAGTTTCCGGTGGGAAGGGGGCGGGGCGCAGCTCGGAGAGATGAGGAATCGGCCAACGGATTCGACGTTCTCAAAGAAGCCGACCGGCTCCTTCTTTCCAAATACACGCCTGCTGGCGTAATCGTGAACGAAGATTTTGAGATTCTCCAGTTCCGGGGACACACCGGAACGTTTCTGGAGCCTGCGCCCGGCCAGGCCAGCCTGAGCCTGCTCAAAATGGCTCGCGAGGGCCTTATCCTCGAGTTGCGGGCCGCCCTCCATAAAGCGAAGTCGGAAGGAACTCCCATCCGCAAGGAGGGAATCCAGTTCCGGCACAATGGAAGTCTGCGAGAGGCCGCCATTGAGGTGGCGCCCCTGCACGGTCCGGGATCCAAGCGATCCTACTTCCTGGTTCTCTTCTACGACACCACGCGGCCTGCCCCCTCCGAGCTCGCACCAGATCGTGGGCGAAAGGCCGCGAAAGACAACGCCCAGGCAAAGCTCATCCGGCAATTGCAGCAGGAACTGGCCCAGACCAAGGCCCACCTTCAGTCCATTATCGAGAAGCAGGAGACCACCAACGAAGAGTTGCGCTCCGCCAATGAGGAAATTCTCTCGAGCAACGAGGAACTGCAAAGCACCAATGAAGAGATGGAGACGGCCAAGGAAGAACTCCAGTCCACCAATGAAGAGCTCACCACGCTCAATGAAGAATTGCAGAACCGCAACCTGGAATTGAGCGTCGCCAACAACGACCTCGTCAACCTGCTGAGCGCCGTGGACATTCCCATTGTCATGCTGGACAACGATCTTCGCATCCGGCGCTTCACGCCCCTGGTCGAAAAGATCCTCAACCTGATCCCTACCGACGTGGGGCGGCCCATCACGGACATCAAGATCAACCTCAACATCCCCGATCTGCACCGGCTGATCCTCGATGCGATCAACAGCGTCACCGTTAAAGAACAGGAGGTGCAGGATGGCCAGGGGCGTTGGCACCTGATGCGCATCCGCCCGTATAAAACGGCGGACAACCGAATCGATGGCGCGGTGATGACCTGGACCAATATCGATGCCTTTAAATCGCAGGTTTCCAGGTCGCGCCGGTACGCGGAGGCCATTATCGAGACCGTTCCGGAAAGCATCCTGGTGCTGGACGCCGAACTCCGGGTCAAGAGCGCGAATCCCGCCTTCTACCAGACTTTCCAGGTCTCGCCGGAAGAAACCGAGAATCGCTTCATCTATGAACTCGGCAACGGGCAGTGGAACATCCCTCGGCTTCGCTCTCTCCTTGAAGATATCCTCCCGAAGGCGACTGAGATCGAAGACTTTGAAGTGGAGCACGACTTCCCGAACATCGGGCGCCGCATGATGCGTTTGAACGCCCGTCAGATCCGCCAGGATCATGCCACGGAATTGATTCTGCTTGCGATTCAGGACGTCACCAAGCGCAAGATCGCGGAGGAAGCGGCCAAGGCGCTCGAAAACCGTTATCGCCTCCTGTTTGAGCGCAATCTGGCGGGCATCTGCCGCGTGACGCTCGAAGGCGTGATCCTCGACTGCAATCCGGCCATGGCCCGGATGCTGGGATATGACTCACCGGAAGAGGTGATGCGCCTGAATGCGGCAGACTTCCACTTCGATGCGGCGGAGCGGGAAAACATGCTCTCCCAACTGCAATCCCGAGGCAGCCTGGCGGATTATGAAGTGCGGTTTCGCCGCAAGGATGGCAGGCCGATGGAGGTCTTGCTGAATACCATTCTGGTCGATTTACCCGGCGCCGAGGCGGCCTTCCTTGAACACGTGGTCCTCGATATCTCGGAGAGAAAACAGGCCGAGCGGTCGCTGCAGGAGTTTTCCGCCCGGCTGGTGCAGTTGCAGGATGAAGAGCGGCAGCGGATTGCCCGCGAGTTGCACGATTCAACCGGCTCCAGCCTGACCGGGCTGCTGGCCAATCTCGCGGTGGTCCATAAAGCGGCGGGGTCTTTGAAGCCCCCGGCTCGCAAAGCGCTCGCCGAAAGCATTGAGTTCGCCAAGCAATGTTCCAACGAAGTCCGAACCCTTTCCTATTTGCTCCACCCGCCCTTGCTCGATGAGCTGGGCCTGAGACCGGCCATCCGATGGCTGGTGGAAGGCTTTGTCAAGCGCAGCGGCATTCAGGTGGATCTGGATGCGCCCAACGATCTGGGGCGCATGCCGGCTGAAGTCGAAACCGCCATCTACCGCCTGGTTCAGGAAAGCCTCACCAACATTCATCTTCATTCCGGCAGCCCGACCGCCGCCATCAAAATCACCCGCGACAAAAACCATGTCGAGATGGAAGTGCAGGATCAGGGCAAAGGCATGCCGCAAAGCAGTTGGAACGACCGCCAGACTGAACGGCCCGGCGCCGGGGTTGGCATCACAGGAATGCGCGAGCGAGTGAGAAAACTGGGAGGGCAGCTTGTTGTTAAGTCCGGCCCGCGCGGCACAACCATTAAGGCCACCCTGCCTTTGTCAGGCGCAAAAGCCTGAAGGCCCTCGCCCCCCGCGTTGTAGCGGCCATTTCAAGTGAAGCGCCCTCATTCTGTCATTCTGAGCGAGCGCAGCGAAGCGAAGAATCCCGATATTTTGGTAAAATCCGCGAAGCATTTATGCCTTTACAGAACAATGCAAATACGGGGATTCTTCGCTACGCGGGGAGAATTTGGAATGACAGATGAAAGGCTCAGCGACTGAGTGTGATGCCCATGAAGACCTTCTATGTCTACATCATGGCCGGCAAGTTCCGAACTCTGTACACCGGAGGCACCTATAATCTTGAGCGACGAGTACTTCAGCATCAGCGCAAGCTGCTTCCAGGATTTACGAGTCAGTACAACCTGAACCGGCTGGTCTATTTTGAGACGTTCGGCGAAGTTCGCGCTGCGATTCAGCGAGAGAAACAAATCAAGGGTTGGCTTCGTGCCAGGAAAGCGGCTCTGATCGTTTCGCAGAATCCCACCTGGCGGGACTTAAGTGAGGATTGGTTCGATAAAAAGTAATACGGTGATTCTTCGCTGTGCTGCGCTCGCTCAGAATGACAGGGGGAAGGGTCTCACCTTCAGATTGTAACGCTGAGCAACGCCCTCCATTCCGAGCACAGAGCCTCCACTCTGTCATTCTGACGCCGAGCGAAGCGAGGCGGAAGAATCCCTGTATTTTGTTTTTCAGCGAATGGAGATGCTTCGCGGAGTTTGCTCAAAGCCGAAATACGGGGATTCTTCGCTTCGTTGCGTTTCACTCAGAATGACGGAGTGGCAGGACACAGAAAGACAGGTCAGCCTGCCAGATGTTCACGCGCTCTCGGAAGCGGCGCGCGCCTTTTCAGGCGCCAGCGGCAGGTTCACGCGGACGGTCGCCCCTTCCCGGCCCGAACAGATATAAAGTTCTCCGCCCAGTTGCCGCACTCGCTCCCGCATTCCCCGAATCCCCACGCCCAGCCGCCCGCCCTTCTGTTGCGCCACCTCCGGGGGCATCCCGCGGCCCTGATCTTTGATCTCAAGCACCAGTTCTTTGGAGGTCAGCGCAATGCGGATATCCGCCGTCGGGCTTCCGGAATGCCGGTGAATGTTGGCCAGAGCTTCCTGGATGACTCGGAAAAGAGCAATCTCAATCTCCTGCGGCAGCCGCTGGAGTTCAGGCGCCACGTGGATACTCACGTCAATGCCGCTTCTTTCCGCAAAGCCTCGCACGTACCAGCGCAGGGCCGAATTGAGGCCCGCCTCGTCGAGCATGGGCGGATGCAGAAGATAGGAAACGGTGCGGATTTCCGATCCGCACTGCTCCGCCAGGCGCATGCACTCCTCGAGAGCGCCCTGCTTTTGGGAGTCGCGCAGGCGCAGGGAATTCTGCAAGGCCTTCAATTGCAGCATCAACGCGGCGATGGTTTGAGAGGTGCTGTCGTGCAGGTCGCGGGCGATTCGCCGCCGCTCTTCATCCTGCAACTGCAGAAGCCGCCCGGAAAGTTCGCGCAAGGAATCCTCCGCAAGCTTCCGTTCGGTGATGTCCTTCACCAATCCCAGCCCGCCGATGATCTGACGTTCGCCCTTTCCCAATTCGGTCTCCCGCCAGATGGGGCAATAATGCACGTCAAAGAATCGCTGCTCGCCGGTTTCTGGAATTTCAAACACCCGGCCTTTGGCAATAGCGCTTTCGCCGCAAAGCGCCTTATGAAAATACGCCTCCTCGCCGGTTTCTTTCAGGAATGGAAACACCTCAAAAACGTTCTTGCCCAGGATCTCATCTCGGGAAACGCGCAGGATTTTTTTCATGGCGGGATTCCATATCGTGCAGCGGCACTCGAGGTCGAAAGCAAAAACCCCATCCAGGATGCAGTTGATCAGATCCTCGTTGAACCTCTTCTCGTTATACAGGGCAAGAGTTCTTTGCTGGATGCGGTCCTCGAGTTCCCTTTTGGCCTGGGATACGCTTTGGATCGACCGCAGGAGTTGCAGTGCGGCGCCGCTGAATTCGGCCAGGTGGCTCATCAGGCGCAAATCCTCAGCGTCAAACTTGTGCTCTTCGTCGTGAGTCGCCGCCCAGAGAGTGCCTAAAAAATTCCGTCCGCTCGAAATGGGCACCACCAGCGCCTCATGGATCGAAGGTTCGACTCTCTCGAAATAATTGAAGTACCGCCCCGGGCGGTAAAAAAGCTGAGGGGATCGGCGATCGAGACAGACGCCGCAGGAACAGGCGTCGCGCGGGGTGGACGTTCCCTGATAGGCCGCAAGCTGGCCGGCCACGGCGCGCCAACGGAAGACCGTGCCGGTGGGAGAATTTTCCAGCAAACTGATGCCGGCGCTCCCCGCATGACAAAGCTCGGCGGTGATCTCCACCAGTTTTTGAATTAAGGATTTGGGATTTTGGGCGGCTTCGTGCGCAAGAGCCACCAGGGCTCGGTTTTCCCCGGTTAGATCAGGCGGTCGGGAATTCCGGGAGAAAAGCTGTGGCGTAATCAGAATATCTTCGACAGAACTGACATCCTGCGACGAGTGACTGGCGCTCATGGGCTTCTCCCAACTTTCGATGCGATGAATACACGACCGGAAATTTATGGAAAAATGCAGGGTTCTTCGTCGCCCCTGATAACTCCCTGACAAACCTCCATTATTATAGTTGTGCACCATCAAGCCGAGCAACAGACGCTGGCGTTAGACCTGGAAACCGCCCGGCGCTGGTGCACAGAAAACCCGCCACGTTGCTGAAATCCTGTAACGGTCATTCCCGCGCAAGCGGGAATCCACGCGTCGGAAATCAACCCCGTCGCCCTGCCGCGCATCGGGCCATTTTCCCTGCCCTCTCCAAAGTTTGCCTGATTCCTTCCGCCGGGCATTTGGCGGACAATATGCTTTGGCAGGGCTCGAATAATCCGCGCAGTTGTAGCGGCGAACTATGTTCGCCGAAGTTTTTGAAAACCAAAACCCGGCGATCACAGACCGCCGCTACAGCGAGATTTTTTCACAGCTCCGGACGAGTGACGAGAAAAAGCAACCAGAACCTCAGATTGATTCTTTGCTCATTACTTGTCACTGATCACTGGTTTTTCGGCTCCTCAGAATGACAGACAAAGACAGGGGAATGGCAGATGCAAGGTTTTCAGCAACGGTCAAAGAAAGGTCATCGCTATCTCGTTCGATTGCCAGTAAAATAGAGGGCACTTAAGAACCGGTGGGCCACCAATAGTCTGGCAGGAGTTGACTATGAAACCACTGCGCATCCTGATTGCAGACGATCACAGCCTTGTCCGGAGGGGCGTGCGGGCGCTTCTGGAAAGCCGTCCGGGGTGGCACGTGTGCGGTGAAGCCGTGAACGGGAAGGAAGCCATCGAGCAGGCCAAGCGGCTGAAGCCGGACACGATTGTGATGGATATTTCCATGCCCGAGATGAACGGGCTGGAAGCCACGCGCTATATCCGGGGCGCCATGCCGGAATGCGAGGTGGTCGTCCTCAGCATGCATGAATCTGAAGAAATGGCGCGAGAGGTCATGAAAGCGGGCGCGCGCGCTTTTGTCCTGAAATCCGACCTCGATCGCAATCTGCTCGCGGCCATCGAATCGCTCACCCAGCACAAGACGTTCCTCAGTTCCACCCTGACGGAAATGCTCATCGAAGGATATCTCAAGGACTCCTCGCGGCCCACAGATGGCCGGTCGCCCCTCACCGCGCGGCAGCGCACCGTGGTTCGCCTTCTCGCTTTAGGCAAAACCAACAAAGAAGTGGCGGCGGCGCTGGGCATTTCGGTGAAGACCGTGGAGGCGCATCGCACCCAGATCATGTCCAGGCTCAACCTCCAAAGCTTCAGCGAACTCGTCCGCTACGCTGTACGGCAAGGCATCGTGGATGCTTGACCCCCTGCGCTTCTCCCTGCGCTCGTCCTGCCACGGCCGACTCCACACAAAACCATTCAGACCTTGACCAGAATAGGCTATAAATGTAGACTATCCATGGGATCGCGCGCGTCGGTTTTCACCGAACCAGCCCCGGAAAAAATTTTGCGGCAAGCATGATAAGACCTTCCACTACAAGGAGCGAGAAAAGGATTATCGAGCGGGCAGTCAGCGCACCCGGGCAGACAGCGCTCAAGGTATTGGAGGGCAGGCGAAGACTAAAATTCTTTCAACGAACCTTAATCAGTCTTTGGAATCAACAGATCATGTTTTGGCATGGCACTCTAGCTCGCCAAGCGGGCATGGACTTGGCAGGGACACATTGCAAATAGTTTTTGCGGAACGAACCCTAACTATATAAGTTTTACACTCATATTTTTCATATTATGAAATATGTAGTGGAAGTTAATTTGGACTGGCTTGCTTCGGGGAGTTTATCCCAAGCCGAAACCTATCATTCTAAGCGTAGCGCAGCGAAAAATCCCTATATTAAAAGACGCAAACAAACACGGGGATTCTTCGCTGTCGCTCAGTAATGACAGGGGGAGAATTCAGGATGACAACCCGAAGTCTCAACATGACGGACGACGGATGCCAGTCCGATAGAATCGTGGGCATATCCTTGCAGGAGCAGCGGTAGAAAACAATGCAGCGTTATGAAGCGACGGTAGTCGGATCGGGGCCGAACGGGCTTGCGGCGGCCATCGAACTCGCGCGCGCAGGCCTCTCGGTCCTGGTGATGGAAGCGCAGGCAACGATGGGCGGGGGCGCTCAGTGCCGGGAATTCACCTTGCCGGGCTTCGTCCACGATGTTTGTTCCGCCGTCCATCCGCTGGCCGTCTCTTCGCCCTTCTTCAGTCGGCTCCCCTTGCGCGAGCACGGCCTGGAATGGATTGATCCGCCGGCTGCGCTAGCCCATCCTCTGGATGACGGCACAGCCGTGCTCCTGCAGCCTTCGCTTCAAGCGACTTGCGATTCGCTCGGCGCGGATGGCGCCGCTTACCGTAAACTCATGCAGCCGCTGGTTGAGCGATGGCCCCTTCTCGCGCGCGATCTTCTGGCACCGCCGCGGTTTCCGCGCCATCCCTGGGCTTGGGCCCGATTTGGATGGATCGCTTGGCGCGACGCGAAAAGCGCGGCAGAAAGCCTGTTTCGCGGCGAGCGGGCTCGCGCATTGTTCGCCGGCCTTGCGGCGCATTCGATGCTGCCGCTTGAACAGAAGCCCAGCGCCGCCTTCGCGCTGGTTCTTGCCGCTGCGGCGCATGCGGTGGGGTGGCCCATTCCGCGCGGCGGCTCCGGACAGATCGCAAGCGCCCTAGCGGGTTATTTGCAGTTGCTGGGCGGCCAAATCCAGACGGGCGCGCGCGTGGACTCCATCGACCAGATATCGGGCAGCGCCCTGGCGCTTCTCGATGTCACCCCGCGGCAGCTTCTTGCCATCGCCGGCCAGAGATTTCCGGAGCCTTTCCGCCGCAGCTTGACGCGTTATCGATACGGTCCCGGAATCTACAAAATGGATTGGGCGCTCGACGGCCCCATTCCCTGGCGCGCTTCGGAGTGCGCGACCGCCGGAACAGTTCACTTGGGCGGCTCCCTGGAAGAAATTGCGCGATCGGAAAGCGCCGTATGGCGCAACGAAGTCAATGCCAGGCCGTTTGTCATTCTCGCGCAGCCGAGCCTGTTTGACCCTAGCCGCGCGCCGGAAGGCAAGCACACCGCGTGGGCTTATTGCCATGTGCCCAACGGATTTCACGGGCCGATGGTTGAGGCCATCGAGGGCCAGATCGAGCGGTTTGCACCCGGCTTCCGCCAGCGGGCGCTGGCCCGGCACATGATGAGCCCTAAGGATCTGGAGCGGCATAACGCCAACCTCGTCGGCGGCAGTATTAACGGAGGCGTTCACGACTTTCGGCAGATGCTCTTGCGGCCTACTTACCGGCTCTATTCGACTCCGGCCAAGGGCCTGTATCTGTGCTCCTCTTCGACTCCGCCCGGCGGCGGAGTCCACGGAATGTGCGGCTATTACGCCGCGCGACGCGCGCTTCGAGATCGGGGGTTGATGTCGAGCCGATAAGGTCTACTCCCAAGTTCCTGCCGGCATCAGGAATATCCCTGATGGACTGCCGGGCGCTTTACCGCATACCATGCTCTTATCCAAACCCCGAAAAGCCGTCCGTCACAAGGAGTGTGAAAATGCCGATAAAACGCCGGTGTCTTGCGCCAGGTTGCAACTGCCCAGGGTACGCGATGGAAATGAGGAATTACGATCAGACTGACGAGTTTCTGGAAGGCGACGCGCCTGAACTGAAGGCTTTCTGTTCGCGCTGCGGACACGCGGAAGAAGAGCACGAGCTCGCGCCTGCAGATTGATGGGAACTGCGCGGTAGGAGTGAATCACCATTTTCAGGCCCAGTCTACAGTAACTTTCAACACAAAACCCGTAGCGTACCTGATAGCGAACAGGATTGCGCTGTGTCATTCTGTCACCGTTCAGAGCGGCTCTCCCTGCAGCCAATCCTTGATTCCTCCTGCCAATCCCCTTTGGCCTGGGCGAGCCGCTCGCTATCCGAGCGCCTCATAGGGATTGGATTGTTGTTAAACGGAATTCGTGGCAGGATTTGCAATCCGGAAGTCCTCCGCTGGCGCGGGAGTGATCGCAAGGGATGGTTTCAGCGCAGCCCAGGGTTCAGCGGCTGTTTCTGCAAACGCTCAAGCCTGGATAATATGCTCGCGCACCGCATAGTGAACCAGATCGGATATCGATCTCAGCCTGAGCTTGCGTTTGATGTTGTTCCGATGCGTCTCGATGGTCTTGATGCTAACTCCGAACAGCGAAGCCACTTCTTTATTGGAGCGGCCCTCGGCGAGCAACTGCAAAGTCTCGCGCTCTCTTGCCGTCAGCGCCTGAATGCTGTGAGGATGCCGCGCGTTCGGTATGCTCAGAAAACCTTCAAGCACCATGCCGGCAACCGATGGGGTGAAAAACGGTCTGCTTCGGCTTAGCGATTCGACGGCCTCGAGAACGTCGCGCGAAGCATCGGTCTTAAGGATATATCCTCGCGCCCCGGCTTCCAGCAACTCCTCGACCATCGATTCCGACTGATGCATGGTGAGGATGAGGACTTCGACCTTCGGCGCCGCTGCGCGAATCTGGCGAGTAGCCTCAATGCCGTTCATCTCCGGCATGCTGACATCCAGAATAACCACATCCGGCTTCAGTTGAATGGCCTGCTCGACCGCCTCCCGACCGGTTCTCGCTTCCGCAGTTACTTCGTATTTCCCAGGCTCAGCCTCAAACAGGACGCGCAACCCCTGGCGCACCACGTCATGATCGTCAGCAATCAGAATCCGCAGCTTCCGCTGTTTATTCTCATCATGCAACCTCAGATCAGCACAGCCCATAAAACCGCCTCACTTCCGCTTCAAAGCTTTCCGCGCGCAATCCGGATGAAATCAAAATCCCAAGCGGGATAACCAGCGCTTGGGAACAAGCTTCCACTGTTTCACATCGCTCGAAGCCGATGCAATCGGCTGCAACCCGTAGGATTTACTGGAGAGTTCACTTAATCATTTGTATGTATAAGCGGGCGGACAAGGCCAAAGACTTACTTACGAAAATGTCCCAGGCGGCGAGGGACTGAAACTTCATTCCATGACTTCAGGGCTCGCGCGGAGGAGGGATATCCCTAAGCGCTGTCCTGCTTTTGAGCTCTTCCAAATCGCGCCTTAACTTCGACTGACGTCGGGCAAGGCTCCAGGCATAGAGCATGAAGACAATCCAGACCAGGCTGTAAGCGATGAATAAGAACTTGTTGTTGGGGTCAGACATTTTGAATCACCTGAATGGAATCGGAATGCCTATTCGCTGAGTAGCCGGCGAAGCTGCCCGATTTCCCGCCGCGCTTCGGCAAGCCTCAATCCCTGACGAAGCAGATAGAAGAACAGACAGAGAAACGCTCCCGCGCTGACAAAAAGCGTAGCCTCCATTGAAGGCGGAAGACCGGAATTAGGTCCGCCCATAATCACGGGCTGCGGGTGCTGCGTCCGCCACCAGCGGATGGCCATGTAGTCGATCGGGACATCCACGAAACCGATAATGCCCACCACGGCGCTTAACAACGCCGCCCGGCCGGGATTGATAAAGAAGCTGCGCACCAGCAGGTAAGCCACGAAAAGCAGCCAAAGGACGAAGGTGAGCGTCAGGCGCGCATCCCACGTCCACCAGATGCCCCAGATGGGCTTCGCCCACAGCGGCCCGGTTATCAACAGGCAACTACAGAAAATGAATCCCACCTCTGCGGAGGCACAGGCCACGTCATCCGCAAACGGCGAACGTTTCCAGACATACCAGACGCTCCCAACGAAGACCAGGAAATAGGCGATCATCGCCGTCCAGCCTGAGGAGACGTGAACGTACATGATGCGATAGACGTTCCCCTGATTCACATCGGACGGCGCGTAAATGAAGATCATGTAAAGCGCCACCAGAAGCCAGGCCAGCGTCAGGATGGCATGCGCCGTCATGGAGGAGTGTTTTCTTATCACGAAGCTATTCTTCCAGAACGTATTCAAAAAGCAAAAACGACAGCACGATAAAGATCACGCTGAAGGCGATCAGCAACCTCACCCAGCTTGCGAACTGCCCTGGCGCGTCGCCTTTCAGCGCGCTTGTGGTGGCCTCAATGGCGCCGATGAAGATGGGGACAATCACGGGAAACTGCAAGACGGGAAGCATCACTTCGCGCATGCGCGTGTTCGAAGCCACGGCGCCAAACATGACGCCGACCGCCACATAGCCCAGCGTCCCGAAGGCGACAATCACCACAAACCACTTGAAAGCAGGAAGAAACGAGAAGTTATACCAGAGCGAGGCCGCAAAAACGATCACTGCTTCGGCGACGGCCAGGAAGAGAAAATTGGCCAGCAGCTTGGCGAGGTAAATCAATCCGGCATCAATCGGCGCCAGCCTCAACCCTTCCAAGCAAGCGTTCTCTCGCTCCGCGACGAAGGAATGGTTGAATCCCAGAATGCCTGCGAACGCAAAGGCAATCCACAACACTCCGGGCAAAAGTCGCAGCGATTCCTCGCCGGCGGGTTGGAAGGCAAAGTCGAGCAGAAACACCACCAAGATGCCGAACACGCAGATGGAAGCCAGCGTTTCGCGCCGGCGCCATTCCAAGCGCAGATCCTTCAAAAACAAAATCCAGATGATTTCAAGACTATGCATCATCGGAAGAGAAAGATGCCCGCGGCATGGTGAGTGGCTTTATGAAAGCTCATAACGCTTGACGTTCGCACCTGAACGCGGCTGCCTGGGAAGTTCCAGGAAAGAAGCCGGAGATGCTGCATTCTCACAAACGGACCTTGTTCTCGATCGCCGCCGCCTCCGGCTCAATGCGCAGCGACGATAAGGACGCTTGAGTCAAAGGGCCATCATAGCTGATTCTGCCTTTTTCGAGCGCCACCAGCCGTTGCGCCATCGAAGCACCCTGGGCAAAACGATGCGTCGAGAAGACCAGCGCTTTCCCTCGCTCAGGCAATTTCCGCAGAAGATTTTCGAGGTTGGCGGTCGATTCAGCGTCGAGCCCGGTGAAAGGCTCATCCAGCAACAGAAAATCCGGATCATGAAGCAAGGCTCGTGCCAGCGTCACCCGCTGCTGCAATCCACGCGAGAGATTGCGGACAAGAAAACCGGCGCGCTCGCGCAGCATAAAGAGCTCAAGCGCCCTCTCCACTCTCTTCTCCACGCCCCGGAGGCCAAACAGCCTGCCCGCGAGCGCTAGATTCTCCCGAACCGTCAGATCGTTGTAAAGGAACGTGGCATGCGAAACGAATCCGATTTTCGCTTTGCAGGTCGCCGGATAACGATCCATCCGCCGCCCATCCATCCAAATCTCGCCTTCGGTCGGTTGCGCCAGCGAAGCCAGCGTCCGCAGTAGCGTCGTCTTGCCGGCGCCATTCGGGCCGTAAATCAGCACGGACTCGCCCCGCGCGATGCGCAGCGTGACGCCTCTCAGCGCCGCCAAGTCCCCGAAATATTTGGATATGCCGCGGAGTTCGAGAGCAGGCTCAGTGTGGGTTGTGTCGGGTGGCATAGGATTCGAGAAATGCCGGAGGGCTTTTCTTAAGCAGAACCACCAATTTCGCCTTCAAGTCCAGGCGCTCTCGCCAATATTTCTTTTCCGGAATTTTGCCGGCGTCAAACAACTCGTCCAGATTGGCCAGTGAATCCAGAAACTTTTCAAGCTTGGCTTCCAGCTCTTTTTGCGCCGGGCTGCCCGCGCGACCCAGATCGCGTTTCGACCATTCCTTGGAAACCCGAACTCCCATCGCCCATAACAAGACCAGCAGGAAGCACCCCAGGAGCGGAACACCCAGGCGCGTCATGGCATTGGGAAGCTCCTTCACATCCTGGTCGCCGCTGTTTTGGGGCGCCGTTCCCCCGGAAGCCGCGCCCTGAAAGCTGGCTTCAAGGGCTGTGTCCGGCTTCAAATTCTCAGCCAACAGCTTCTGACCGCCTGTATCGGCATCCGTGCCCGCAGGCTTGAAAATGGCGGATTTCACGGCCAGCGCCGCCGGCACCACATCCAACTCGATCTGGTCAATCGGGTAGGGAACGCTGTCTGCAAGACGAAAGCTTTCGGAAGAATAGTCCGCTTCGTATTCGACCATCACCACGGTGAGGCCCGGTTTCAGTGGATATTGGATGAAGTATTGGCCCGGCGACTTCCCCGCCTGCGCTTCCTGCGGCAGAGGCATGTTCATCTCGCCTGCCACGGCCACGGAAGGCTGCCCTGCGTCTTTGGCGAGATTGAAAAAGAATGTGCCATTGGGATTGACGAAAGAGACAGCAGGCCGGCTGTCATTCCGGATAGCGAATAGTTCCTCCACCCGAATTTTATCGCCCTGGGCGCGCACCAGGAATCGCGCTGAACTGACATGAAAATGCCAGGGCGCCGGGGTGGAATCGTAAATCTTGAAATTCAGTCTGGCTGAAGGATTTTCTCCCAGCCGCACCGGAGCATGATAGTCAACGCCCTCGTAGGTAGCCTGGAGCAGATAGAAAGTGTTGGACTGGATGTCGTCGCTTGCAAACATGAACCGACCGGCAGCGTCGGAGCGGGTTTCAGCGACCCGGCGCATCCCGTTGTTGCCAGGCTGGAGAAGCTCCACCGCCTGGTTAGACACCGGCTGGTTCGTTGTACCATTCACAATCTGGCCCTCAATCCGACCTGCAGCAGCCCGAAGCGGAAGAGGCGCGAAGAGGGCTACCACCAAAACCAACGCCGCCATCACACCACCGGATTTTAGGCAGGAGACTTTCACTACCGTGAATCTTAGCAGAAACTTTTCAGGCGCGGGGATTTGAGATGGGAGATCCGCAATTGCCACAGAATTTTACCGGCACAGGATTATTAAACCCGCACTTCTTGCAGACATAGCTTTCAGCCGCCCGGTCCCTCAGCCTTGCGCGACGCGCCGCAACTTCCTTCTCAATAAACCGGTCCTCGGCAGTGCCCCGGTCAAGTTCCCGCGAGGCCACCATAAGCCGCGCGGCCTCGGCCCGATAGTTTTCGCGCAAGGCTTCATAATCCTTGGGAGCAATCTTCCTGGCCTGATATTCAAACTCCAGGTCCTGAAGGTTTTCGTACACCACCATCCGGCGCCGCTTCAGGTCCGCCGCCGGAGTCACATCCACCGGAAGGGTGGACTTCTCTTCATCCCGGGAGGAGAGCATGGGGTAAATCACAAACAACGCCAGGCCGATTGCAAAAAGAAAAATCAAACCTAAAAGCATGGGAACCTATTCATTGAGCGATTGTGTTTTTGAATCACCATCCCTTGCATCCAGTCCCTGACACTCTTCCAGCCGACGGCGGATCTGCGAGAGTGAACAATCACAATGATTCAATGACCCAATGGATTAATCCTTCCATGACTCCATCCTGTTCATCTCTTCTTCCACTTCCGCCATGATCTTGGGGTCAAGCGCAACAGATGAAGCCTGCGGTGTTTTCGGTTTTCTCCACCATCGACGGACAATCAGGACCACAATGATGAATCCGATAATCAGCCCGATGCCCGGCAGCACCCAGACGGTCAGGTCGAAACCCTGAGCGGGTGGCGACGCCAGCACGCGGACACCGTAACGTGCGGTCAGGTCCTGGAGGATGGCCGCATCTCTCTTGCCCTGATCGATATCTTTCAGAATCAGGTCCTGCATCTGCGCTCGGCTTGCGCATTCAGACGGCAAATGCGGGCAGCGATTGAGCGTGGTTACACAGCCACAGAGGCAATAAACCTGATTGCCTACTTCCTCCAGCGTGGGTTTGGCCGTGGTCTGCGCTATGGGCAACGCCGCAGTTTGCAGGCAAGCAACAAGCCCCAGAAGAAGAATCCTCAAATAATTTCCAAGCGCCTTTCTAGAGGGCATTCCGTTCTTCCAGCGCCTCCATCTGCGCCTGCCGGATCTGGGCCATCTCGCGTTCCACACGGCTCGGGATCAAGGCAATGATGGTTCCCAACACCATTACGATGCCGCCTATCCATACCCAGACCACCAGCGGATTTACAAAGACTTCGATCACTGCCTTTCCGGTGCCCGGGTCCTGCCCGGCCAGCACTACATAAAGGTCTTCTGCCAGCGACCGGCGGAGAGCCACGTGGCTGATCGGCTGCTGGCTGGCTTTGTAAAACCTGCGCTGCGGCTCCATGGTCGCGTAAGCTTTTCCATCTTTGATGACTGTCAGCACGGCGCTCTGATACGTGTAGTTAGGCGTGTCGCCCGCGTTCAGGCTGTCACAGCGGATCAGATAGTCGCCTGCGCGCATCAGGTCGCCGTCCTGCATCAGGGTTTTGGTATGAGTCTTGAACGCCAGCCCTGCCAGACCAATGAAGATGAGGACTATTCCGATGTGAACGACGTAGCCGCCATAGCGCCGCGTATTGCGAGCCGACAGGCTATAAAGCGCATGAAAAAAATTCTCTCCCGTGCCCCGCTGCCGGGTGCGAGCGCCCTTGTAAAATTCTCCCAAAACGCACGCTGCGACAAAAGCCCCCAGAAACATGCTCATCCAGGAATAAAGATTCCGCAAGCCGGCCAGGAATAAAATCACGCCCGCCGCCACGGCGATGATGACCGGAATGGTGAAATTACGCTTCAGACTCTCAAACGAAGTTTTGCGCCAAGCGAGAAGCGGACCTGCCCCGGTCAGGAAAAGCAGCAGCAGTCCCATGGGGACGGCAACTTTATTGAAGAAGGGCGGCCCCACCGTCACCGTCCGCCCCTCGACGGCTTTGGAGATAATCGGGAAGATTGTTCCCCAGAGCACGGCAAAAACCAGCGCCAGCAAAATCCAATTATTAAAAAGGAAGCCGCTCTCCCGCGAAACGACCGAATCAAGCGTATTCTCGCTCTTCAGAAAATCCAGACGCAGAAACAGAAGCGTGAGAGAAACGATCGCAATGAGAGCAAGAAACACCGCAAAGTAAGGGCCAATATCTGACTGAGCGAAGGCATGCACGGATTGAATGATGCCGCTGCGCGTCAGGAATGTGCCGAAGATGCTCAACCAGAAGGTGACAATGACCAGGACCACGTTCCACACCTTCAGCATCCCCCGCTTTTCCTGCACCATAACGGAATGCAGAAAAGCCGTTCCTGCCAGCCAGGGAAGCAACGAAGCGTTCTCCACGGGGTCCCACGCCCAATAGCCGCCCCATCCGAGCACGTTGTACGCCCAGTGGCCGCCCAGCAGAATTCCCGCGCCCAGAAACATCCACGGCACCATCGTCCACCGACGTGTCATCCGAATCCAGTTGTCGCCCAGTTGCTTCGTCACCAGCGCCGCCATGCCAAAGGCGAACGGAATCGCCATGCCAACATACCCCAGGTAAAGCATGATGGGGTGAATCAGCATGGAAGGGTATTGCAGGGAAGGGTTCAAACCGTTGCCGTCCGGCGGGGTAAAAGGCGTCAGATTGCCGCCGGAAGCCATCGCAAGGCCTTGGAAGGGATTGGCGACAAAAAAAGTTATCGAAGAGAAGAAGACGCCAACGCCCATAATAAAAGCAATCATATAGGGCATTAACTGCCGGTTTTTGCGCCGGTTAAGCAACACCGCCAGTGCTATATATATGGAGAGCAGCCAGGTCCAGAAAAGAAGCGATCCCTCCTGCCCTCCCCAAAGCACGGCAAACTTGTAATAGAAAGGAAGGTCTCGATTGGAGTGGGTGGCAACGTAGGCGTTGTGGAAATTATTCGTAAAGATCAAAATTTCCAAGGCGATCACCGACAGGGTGATCATGACGAAGAAGGCCAGCGCGGCACGCTCAGCGCTGCGGGTGATCTTGAGGCTGGAAAGCTTCCCGCCCGCCACGCCTGCAATCACCGCATAAATCGCAAAAGCTATGGCGGCAATCAGCCCGACGCTGCCGAATTGATTCATCACTTCTCCTTAATGCTGCATTTCGCAAGTCCGCTCAAGTATGTCGCCCCCTCGCCCGCCCCCGGCCGGTCGGGGC
>CADDZJ010000017.1 GCA_902812415.1 Acidobacteriota bacterium | reverse complement strand
ATGAGTCCCAGCGCCAGCCCCGTGAGCGCCAGCCGCAGGCTTTGACCCAGCACGAGGGCAAAGATGTTGCCGCGCGTGGCGCCCACCGCCATCCGGATTGCAATCTCAAAGGTTCGTTGCGATGTCGAATGGGAAATCACTCCATAAGTCCCGACCGCCGCCAGCAACAAGGCTATGCCTGCAAAGCTCACAAAGAGCCACATCGTCGAACGAGACTGAGCGGTGGAAGTCGAAATGATCCCTTCCATCGTCCTCACGTCGCTGACGGGTACATTCGGATTTACACTCGCCACCAGCTTGCGAAGCTGGCGCGGGAGATCTGACGCCTGAAGATTGGTCCGGACGAGAAGCGTCATCGCGGTGGGCAATTGCCTGCGAATGTTAACCGCCTGCGGATAAGGCATGTAAATCGCTCCATCGACGCCAGCGGGGAAGCGATTCGCAAGATTGTACTGATGCACATCGCTGACGACCCCGACGACAGTTCGCCACGGTTCATTGGCCCAGATCGGGCGAATATGTTTACCGATCGGATTCTGTCCCGGCCAGAATTTTCGCGCCGTCGCTGCGCTGACCACAACCACAGGCTCAGACCTTTCTGTGTCGCTCTCGCGGAACGTCCGCCCTTCAACCAGCGGAATGCGCAGCAGGCGGAAGTAACCTGGCGTAACGGCGCCAGCCCAAAGCATGGGCGCCAAAGTCGCTCCTGGAATCACGGGATGCCCTTCAACCTCCGCCGGAATCTGGGGCAACCGGCCATCCAGCGGCACAGTGTTGGCAGCGGCAACCTCGGAGACCCCGGTGAGACCTTGCACGCGCCTTAACAGCTCGTTGTAAAAAGCCACGCAGGCTGCTCTTTGTGGGCAGAGCGATATATTTGGCGAGACGCGTAGGGTCATAACCTGCTGTGGATCGAAGCCTGGATTCACCTCTCCCAGGCGCCAGAGGCTTTTGATCAAGAGTCCGGCGCCGACCGTAAGCACAAATGCCAGCGCCACTTCGCCCGCAATCAACGCGCCACGAACTCGGGCGTCCGCAGCGCCTGCCGACCGGCGTCCTGCGATCTTGAGAGTTTCGGCGAGATTCACTTTTGAGGAACTCAGGGCGGGAACCAGGCCAAAAGCTAATCCCGTCAGGATGGCAAGAAGGCTGGTGAATGCCAGCACGTGACCATTGATCGCTATTTGTGCTCCTCCTGACATGTTTGCGGGTAAAGCCAGCCTCAGGATGGAAAGCGCGCCGGCAGCCAGCATCAGCCCGAGCCCGCCTCCGGCCAAGCCCAGCATCACGCTTTCGGTTAATAGTTGCCGCAGGATTCGCCCACGCACCGCGCCAAGAGCCGCGCGCAGCGCCATTTCCTTCCGCCGGGCTGCGGCGCGGGAAAGTAAAAGGCCCGCAACGTTAGCGCAGGCAATCAACAGAATCAACGCCACCGCGGATTGGAGAATGATGAGCCTGCCACGGACGCCACTCACCACCGCCTCCTGCAACGGCATCAGCGTGGCGTCCGCGTTCCAGCTTCGGGGAATGACGTAAGGAAACAGCGTAATCGCATGCGCAATCAGCTCATGTAACTCGTCCCGCGCCTGCTCCATCGTAGCCCCCGTCCGCAACCTGGCGACAAGTGGCATGAAGTTCGTGTTCCAATAAGCGAACGAGTTCCGCGAGTCGAAATCCAGGGGAAGCCAAAGCTGTACTCGAGAAGAAGGGAAGGCGAAGCTGGAGGGCATCACACCAATCACTTCCCGGTCATCGCCGTTAATTCGCAGAACGCGGCCGAGGACGGCCGGATCACCGTTAAACTGCTTCTTCCACAAAGCATCGCTGAGAATGACAACCCGATTCCGATCGGGCCGGTCTTCGCGCGGTCGGAACGTGCGCCCCAACTCCGCTCCTATGCCAAGAACGGAAAACAGGTTCGCCGAAACAGCGCTGCCCGTCAGCCGCTCTGCCTGGCCTCGCCAGGTGAGGTTAAACACAGCGTCAGGCGTATAAGCGGCTATCTTAAGCGTCCTCGAATCCGATTGCAGGCTGGCGATGGCCCCTTTGGGGTAGAATCCGGTCACGCTGACCAGGCGCTCCGGCTGTGGATATGGCAAGGGCCGCAAGAGCACTGCATTAACCACGCTGAACATCGCCGCATTCGCCCCGATGCCGAGCGCCAGCGTGAGGACCGCGATGGTCGTGAAGCCAGGACGCTTCGCCAATTGCCGCCAGCCAAATCTTAGATCCTGAATGATGGCGCCCATCGAAGATCTCCTGTGGCAGCGCTCGTTGCAGCGTCCTCTGCCCCATGAAGGTGTATGTTAGAATACATCATATGAAACGTACGACAATCTTTGTGGATGAAGCTATCGACCAGGAGCTTCACTCGCTGGCCAGCCGTCGGGGTGCGCCGGTTTCCGAACTTGTTCGCGATGCGCTGGGCCGCTACGTCGCGGAGGAAAGCCGTGGCCCAGGTCTCCGGCTGCGTTTCCTGGCCGCCGGCCGCAGCGGGCAAAAGAACATTTCCAGACGTCACGAAGCTCTCCTCTGGCGTGATCTTGGTCCGCACGGCGCCACAACGAGGCGAAAGAGAAAAGGCTGATGCCATTGCTTCTGGATACGGGCGCGCTTTATGCGCTTGCCGATGCCGATGATGCTTGGCATCCCCGCGTGCGTGATTTCCTGTCGGAGGCGCGGCAGACTCTGCTTGCGCCTGTCACGGTGGTTCCTGAAACGGCTTATCTGATTCGGACTCGACTCGGCGCTTGGGTGGAACAGCAATTTGTTGAGTCGCTGGCGGCGGCAGAAATCATGATGGAAAACCTCACGCGCGCTGACCTTGCGCGCTCTGGGGAGTTGGTCAGAAAATACGAATTCCTGGGCTTTGTCGATGCTTCTGTGGTGGCTATTGCCGAACGGCTGAAGTTGCGCGCTCTGGTTACAACTGATCGACGCGATTTCAGCCGTATACAACCCAGGCACATCCATTCGTTCGAACTCCTTCCCTGATAAACGAATAATTGGCTCCTGCCAGCGTGAGAGTTCGGTCTGCGTGACCTTAGCCGTGTAGTTCTCCGTGACGGCAGCCTTCACCTATAAAGCATTTAGAATGCCGCCCTCTGTATGCTATGTATTCTATTGATTTTAAATGACTTAATAAGTTTGGATGGCGGGATTAAACCACGCGGGGTGTCCGATTTCGCAAAAGTACTGTTCGGAAGCGGACAGTGCGTTATCGGGGTAGGCCGTTAAGGAGAGTAGAAGTTGCGCGTTCTTATAGAGGAGTTAAGCTTCGTACTTTCCCCTCCAGGCGCACCAGCGAAGCTTCAGAAGGTCCAAGAGCATGCGGCTGGAATCGCGCAGAAATCTCACTTTGGTGGCAGGGTCGTTGTTCCAGCGCACTGGAATTTCCAGGATGCGACCGCCTGAGCGCTGGATCAGAAACAAGAGTTCAGGATCAAATCCAAACCCAAAAACTGTTTGGCCCTCAAAAGCGCGTCGCGTTGTCTCACGGCGAAAGAGTTTGAATCCGCATTGTGTGTCATGGATGGCAAGCCCAGTCAGCAGCCGAACCACCCAGTTAAAAAGAATCCCGCCCCACTCGCGGAACTTTGGCTGGTGGACGCCGATGAGTTCTCGTCGCAGGGCGCGCGACCCGATGACGGCATCGGCTCTTGCGGATTCCATCTCTGCCAGCAGACGGTCTGCTTCTTCAAATGGTGTCGAGAGGTCGGCATCTGTGAAAAGAACGTAGGGAGCCCGCGCCTCCAGCGCCCCGCGCCGGACACTATAGCCCTTTCCCCGATTTGGCTCATTGCGCAGGATGCGAAGTTCGGGCCAGGCGGCTGCAAAGGTTTCGAGCAGCGCAGGCGTGCCATCCGTCGAGCCATCATCCACCACAATCAGTTCTGCCGCGAATGGTTTTCGAGCGAGGTATTCCCGGATTCTTTCCAGCGACTTTCCAATCCGCTGGGCTTCATTATAGGCGGGAATGATGATGCTTAAGTAGGGTTGGTCCATTGCTACTGAGGATTACAGAATCGGCGCTGCGATTCGTGACCAAACGTCCGCCTGAAACTGGCAAGAAGATGATAAGGCAGCGCGCTGCCTCTCATCGTCAAGCTCCTCAATAGCTTATCGGCAATCGTTGGAGGTCTTTAGCGAACATTGTAGCCTGGCTTACCGTCTTGGAATAGAGGCGGTTCGATCTCACAGGCCATCGGTGTTTTGTCGTCAGGTCTAACTTTGGCCCAACTCCGCAAGAGTCTGGCGCACTTTGTCGGCATCCTTAAATTTAGGACTAAGCGCAAGAACCCGCTCGAGTTCCACCTTGGCCTTGGCGCGATTTCCCAGCTTGGCGTAAGTGAGCCCAAGATGATAGTGAATAACGGCATCCTGGGGATCCTTTTGCGCGGCCTCTTCGAGCAGGCCCAAGGCAAGCTGATAAAGCCCCTTCTGGTAATAAGCGCAGCCCAGCGTATCCGCGGTAGCGGGAGACTCAGGTAAGGCGCGGCGCGCGGACTGAGCCATGGAAAGCGCCACATCGAGGTTCTGGTTATGTTCAATCATTAAATAAGCCAGATTATTCTGGGCGGGAGCGAAATCGGGCTGGATTTGGAGCACTTTCTGGTAGAGACCCTGCGCCTTTTCCCAGTTACCCATCTGGTCATCAAGCTGAGCCAAACTGAAATAGGGCCTGATGTCTCGCGGATTTGTCTGAATAGCTTGTTCGTAGGTAGCCACCGCGTTGCTATTCGCGCCCTGTGCGGACTGAATTTGACCGAGAAGCAGATATGCCTCCATCTTGTTCTTGCTCAGACGCAAAGCCTGAGACGCCGCCGCTTCCGCCTGGGAGAGGTCGTGGTTCACCACATAGACTTTTGCCAGGAGCAGGTAATAAGCGCTGCTGTTGGGAGCTTTTGCGATCTGGGCATTGACGAGCTGGATGGCCTGTTCAGGCTTCTTCTGGGCCAGATCGATATTGACCAGCCCCTGGAGCGCCGACGGATTATCAGGATTTTTCTCGAGGGCCTGCCCGTAAAGTTTCTGAGCCTCGCTGAATTTCTTCTGCGAGAGGCGCAGATCGGCGAGTGCCGTATATCCCAGCGGGCTCTCGGGGGCTGCTTTGATGGCTTTATTCAGATCAGCTTCAGCGGCAGCCAAATCCTTATGCATCAAGTCGGCCTTGGCGTGAAGAATGTAGCCCTCCGGCGAGTTGGGCAGGGCGCGCATTAATTGCTCAGAGGTCTGGTCCAGCAAGTCGACGTCGTTTTTGCGAATGGCAACTCCGGCCAAAGCCTTCTGCGCCTCCACCATCGCAGGACGCAGGCGGGCGGCTTCTCGCCATTCGCTTTCCGCGCGATCCAATTGGCCCGTCATATTGAAAGCAACGCCCAGGTAATAGTGAGCCGAAGGGTTATCCGGCTCCGCCTTTAAGACCGTTTGCAAAGTATTGATGGCGTCCTCGGGCTTGTTCTGACCTTCATCGATTTCAGCCTGCAGGATTTGAGCGCCCGCATCCTTGGAGTTCTTTTTGAGAAGCTCGCCGACAATTTTTGCCGCCTGATCATCATCGTGGTTGAGAACCAGCAACTGAGCGTAGCTCTTTTCAACCAAAGGGTCATTCGAGTGCTCTTTGTGCAGGGAGGCAAACTCCGCCAGGGCTTTATCCATTTGACCCGTCGCAAAGTAAAACTGGCCCAGCATGCGATAGGCTTCAGGATTGTTGGGCATGGCCTTTTTGGCCGCTTCCAAAACCTGCTCGGCCTCTGGTTTCTTCCCCTCCAGAAGATAAAGGCGCGCCAGCGCAGCGCGCGGCATGGGGTCTTGGGGGGCGATTTCAACGGCGCGCTGGAATTGCTTCTCAGCTTCAGGCCAGCGACGCTGCTGAAGGTAAAAATTCCCCAGCGCCATCACGGCTGAAACCGATTTGGGATCCAACTCAACCGCTTTCTTGAAGCTCTCTTCCGCATCGTTCACCTTTCTCGCGTCCAACTGGAGCATGCCCATGTTGAGGTAGCTTTGAGGGCGCGAAGGTTCCATCTGGATGGCGTTCTGCATCTCTTCAAGCGAGGCGTTGATATTGGAAAGTCCCGCGTCAGAATTCGCCATAAGCACCATGGCGTCAATATTCTTGGGATCTTTTGTCAGTACAATTTTGGCCTGTTCTTGCGCGCGCTTGAATTGGCGACTGGCCAGGAAGAGATTTCCGAGATCGATTTGAGCTTTGAGGTCATCGGGCCGGAGCGCTACGGCTCGGCTCAATTCCTCGTAGACTCCATGCCAATAGCCCAGCTTCATGTAACAGCGTGCGAGTTGGTAGTGCGCTTCCTCATATTTGGGGTCGATGCGGACGGCGTTTGTGAACTGAATAGCCGCGTCGCGGTATTCTCCCTTGGCGAAAAATCTCGCTCCGCTGTCGAAAAAGCGGTGCTTCCGCACATTGGGGTCTCGAGTGCACCCGGCCACGAAAGCGACGAGCATCAAAAGAGCCACCCCAGTATTCATCCGACGCAACTTATTCATGATCTTTACCTCCTGGCCGAACGCCAGCTTCTTTCTTCAAAAACTTCTCGACAAACGCTCACTCGGGAATATAGCCGCCAAGCAGCGGCAGAATCCTTTTCGTAAACGCCAGAGCCCTCTGTTTTCCCTCCTGGACGGATTCCTGAGCGGCGAGCGGAGTGATGACTCGCACCAGCGCGCCATCTGACCGATTCATGCGCAGCGAATCTTCCACCAGGTAAAGCCTGGCCCAGTACTCGCTTGCCACGGTGCGTCCATGCGATTGAAACCAGTAAATCACAACTTCCCGGTTGAGGCCCAATTGCAGAACGTAGTAGTTCGCATTCAGGATTTTTCCGTTTCCCCAGGGCACGTGGATGACGCTCGACTTAATGGGAGTCCAGCCGGATCCCGGCAAACAATGTTTCGGCGAATGGATCGTGTTGCCGGTTCTTTGGCTTGGAAAGTAAGCGATGAAGAGATCGATATCCGTTTGGCTCGGGCCGTGATAGAGTCTTTCCAAGAATTCGCCTGGGCCGAGGATCGACAGATCCTCCGAAGGGATCGTTAGCGTCGTTCCAGTCCACGGTCCGATTTCGGCTGGGAACAGCGCCAAACCTTTGCGCGGAGGGAGGACTTCCGCGCGCGTATGGGTGTGCAGAAAGAAGGCGGCTACAAAGAGAAGGGTTACCGGAAATAACCCTTTCAACCACCCAGGCCTTGATGATGTCACGATTTGGCCCTCCCTAAAGCTCGGAACAAAGCGCGCAGGGCCGCATGAACGATAAACAGAGTGATCAACGACAAGACAAAGATGACCCAGCCCGAAAACTCATGAAAGAAGCCTTGCGCTTTGGCTGGGTCCCAATAAAGCCCTGTCAGCCCTGTACCCATAATACGCAAACCGTTTGCCAAAACGGCGATGGGTACTGCGGCGATGGCCAGCAACACGCGAATGACGTTATCCGTTTCCAGCAGGTATCCATAGACGATGGCCAGGGTACCCAGCGAAATGAGCGAGCGAATTCCACTGCACGCCTCGACAACTTCCAATGACATGTTCGATAACTGAATCACGTTGCCGTTCTGTAAAACTGGCACTCCGAGTAGTTGAAGGAACCATGTGGCAAGATCGGAGGCAAGAAACTGAAGGGGCAGCGTGACCATATTCATGATCAGGGTTGGAGGTGGGATCATCAGAAATAGAAAGAGCCACGGGAACAGCACCGCCTTGAAAAATTTCCATCCCTGGAAGTAGATGACAAGACCGGCCACGACAAAAAGCAGCGAAGAGCGCGACAAAAACAGTTCCGCGCCTAAAACGCCGCAGATCAGTATTCCTAAACCGCCGACGATGACCAGAAGCCCTGACCAGGCGGTGCGGGCCTCAATTTTCGCCAGCCGTCTGCGATCCTTCCAGATTAGAAATGCTGCAAATAAGGGGACGAAAAATCCGTGAGAGTAATTAGGGTCTGTCCACCATTGATCGATAAGGCGATGGAGGATTCCAAGATAAAGATAACCAAGGAGAATGGCTAGAACGATTCCTGGCCATACCCAGGAGGGTACGCCCGGAGCCTGAACCCGTGTCTCTTCCATCAAATCCTGGCTTTGAGGTGTATTCATCGCGAGGTCTTTCGTCGCCCTAAAAATCTTCTTAACGCCACGCTAGGGACCTGCTTTTCTCCTTCCGTGGGAGCACAAGAGAGCTTGGTATAGGCGCTCCCAAAGTGGACCGCCCTCGCCGGCAAAACTTTTCTGCAATCTTCCTTCCAGCACACGGAAGAACGGGAGATAGCTTCTGAAAACAGAATTCTCGTGTCTCCTTGAGACAGGCTATTCAACAGGAAATAAGTCAATAACCTTAAATAGATGCAGCACCTAACCCGCCAGGTGAGTTATAACCCTCGATAAGGTTGAGCAACGATACCATTAGTGGGGATAGTTTACCAAATGTCGCTCACTGAAAAGTGAAAAAAATTACCACATTATGGCAATTTATCAGACCGTTGCGGTCATTCTTCAAAGTGCTTAATGGCGATTTCTATTGTATCCTATTAGGAATCAGATGATTAGAGGATATCGTCTCGGGAGATTCCATATACCCCCGGAATGGCCAGAGGCGTGCATTGCAAATCCGATGCAAGTGAGGTCTTTTCATTGAAGTGAGGCTGGGGATTCGAAGGATGTTAGTCAAGGTTCCTTCACAAAATGACGATGAGTCTGTTGTCGGCTCACAAGAATCAAAGAGCTATCTAGCCCCTTGCATCAGCCCTTCGATGCGGGACTTGGAATCTGTGATTGCGGATATTGCGGGCACGGACATTCCGGTTCTTTTGATAGGGGAAACAGGAACTGGCAAGGAAGTGACGGCGCTCATGATCCATCAGCTTTCGCGGCGCCGGGAGGGGCCTTTTATCAGATTGCGCTGCTCCAGCCTTAAACCGGAAGACTTTAACCACTTGTTGCCGAAAAGCGACCAGGAGCGCGCAACCCCAAACCTGACCACTGTTTTCCTGGATGAAATTTCAGACATGAATCTTGCCTGCCAAGCCCGTCTGCTGGAATCATTTTCAGGTTGTGATGGAGGCACGGAAAGGTTCCAATGGGGCGCAGGACTGATCTCGACGACCTGTCAAAGCCTCGAAAACGCGATGGAAACGGGTCGATTTCGTCAGGAATTATATTATCGCCTCAGCGGCGTCTGCCTGCGGCTTCCGCCTTTGCGCCAGAGGAAAGAGGATATTCTTCCCTTGGCGGGCTTCTTCCTGGATAAATATTCGGCTCTTTTTGCTCGCCAACGCCCCCAACTCAGTCCATGGGCTACGCGACTGCTCCAGGAATATGCCTGGCCCGGCAATATTCGGCAATTGGAAAATACCATGCGGAGAGTCGTGGCCTTGGGAGATGAGAGAATGGCGCTGAGAGATCTGGGGGAATTGTCTCGAGAGGTCCCTTCATCCAAGCTGGATCGAGAATTCCATTCATTGAAGGAAGCGGCTCGTGAAGCTTCCCGGCACGCTGAACGGGAACTCATTCTAAAAGTTCTGTCACGCACACGCTGGAATCGCAAACGCGCGGCGGAGGAACTCCGAATCAGTTACAAGGCGTTACTCTACAAGTTGAAGCAGATCGGCTTGGAAGAGGAGCCAAGTTCATAAAGGACTGTGGGTGATCTGTTGAAAAGGGGTAGCGGGCAGTTTGACGCTGCCATCCGTGAATCGCGCGGGTGGCAGAGAAAGGTCCCGCTCAATGAGGTATCCCAAGGTTTTCAACAAACTGTGAGGAGATCTGACCATGAAAAATCTGATTCAAACGATGCTTGTTCTGGCGGCTGCCGCATGCATCGCTGTAGCCCCGACCCTGGCTGGGCAGAAGGGCCAACATCCCGGGGCTAACCCGGGCGCATCAACCTCATCGGCGTCCACGCTTCCGGCGAGCCCCACGTATGTGATCAGCCCCGGAGACGTACTCGATATCAGTGTCTGGAAAGAGCCGGAGATCTCGTTCAGGGGGTTGCCGGTCCGGCCGGATGGAAAAATCTCCTTGCCTCTCATCAACGACGTCAAGGCCTCCGGGCTTACCGCGATGCAACTTTCAGCGTTAATCACACAAAAGCTCAAGAAGTATATTGAGGACCCGCAAGTGACTGTTGTCGTGGCAGCCGTCAACAGCCAGCATTATTACGTCTTAGGGGAAGTTCTGCACGCGGGAGTCTTTCCCCTGCTTCCAGGCATTACCGTCCTTCAGGCGCTTTCCGCCGCCGGCGGGTTCACTCAATTCGCCAATTCCAAAAAGATTTACGTTCTTCGGAATGTCAACGGGCAGCAGCAGAAGATGCCATTTAATTATAAGGATGTCGTCGAAGGGAAGAACTTGCAGGAGAACATTGAACTGAAGCCGGGCGATACGATCATTGTTCCATAAGAATTGTTGCGCTGGGTCTCATAATATGAACCGAAAAATTTCTCTGTTGCTGGTTTGGATTCTCGCAGTAGCTTTTGTCCCGATAGCCAAGCCTCAGGATACTTCGTCTCAGAGCAACGCGCCTGCATCCTCCGGCCCCTCGCAGAGCGTAAACAACTCTGAGACTGATCAGAGTTCTGGCGCCCAGATGCAGCCGGATACGCATCCATTAGCGGGAGCCTTTCTGTTTACGCTGGGCTCGGAGGTGGAAGGTCGCAGTTACTTTCAGCCGGAATTCTCAGTGAGCGAAGTAGGGCAGACCAACGCCCATTATATTCCAAATGCCAAGCAAAGCCTTTCCACCGCAACCATTCCCATGGCCCGTCTTTCGTTGGTCCACGTAAGCCGGAGCAATGAGTTTGCGGCGAGCTATATGGGTGGAGGTTTCATTTACAATAATGATACTTCTCTTGATACCTCCTTCCACGGCCTGATGCTGAACGATACCCTGCAGTTGCGTCGCTGGCATCTGAGCATTGCTGATCTTTTCACGTATTTGCCTCAGGCTGCCTTCGGGTTTGGAGGAGTCGGCAGCTTTGGCGGGTTGGGTTCCGGTTTCTTTGGCGGGTTCGGGTTCAGCACCGGTTGGGGGCAGATCAACCCTACCTATACACCCGGCCAGACCATCCTGACCTCTCAATACAGCGTTTATAGCAATGCCGCAATCGCTCAGGCTTCCTACAGCGCGACACCCCGAACTTCCATCAACGTGGCGGGTTCTTACGGCACGCTCCAGGCCGGAAGTCATGGGGCGGGCTTTATCAACGGCAACAATGCAATGGGATTGATCGGGTTGGATCATCAGCTTACGGCCAAAGACACGATTGGCGTGCTTTATTCTTACGGAACTTTTCATTACGTGGGTTTGCCGGAGTCGTTTAGCTCGCAAATTGCGAATTTTGCTTATGGACGCAAAATCACCGGGCGGCTCGCGCTGCAACTTTACGGCGGACCCGAGCTTGTAACGTTCCGCACGGTCTTAGGGTCTCACAACCAAACGTACGTCAATGCTTCAGGCGGGTTGAGCTATGCCTGGGGGCGGAACTCCCTAGGTCTCTACGCAGCCCGGTACGCGAGCGGAGGTTCCGGCGTCATCCCTGGGGCGCAGACGACAAGCGTAACGGGGAGTTGGGGGCGCCGGTTAACGCGAAAATGGAACATAAGGTCTTACGGAGGATATTCCCGGAACGCTTCATTCAAGCAATTAAATAATTCCGTCGAGACTCATTACGGTTATTGGTTTGGAAATTTGTCTTTAAACCGGAATTTCGGACGTTATGTCAGCTTCTTTGTGGGCTATGAATATCAGCGCCAGGCCACCAATTCCGGGCCTTGCACGGCCCGGGTTTGCGCCGGGAATCTTGCCACGCAAGTCTTCGGCCTCGGCTTCACTTTCACGCCCCGGCCGCTTGGCCTTTAAAGACGGGGCGCTTTTACCGATCCCGCGTTCGAAGCGGCGTGGCTGTAATTTTTGAATAGATCGTCGCAGAAGGAAAGGTTGCTATGCTTGTAGGTCGCCAACTGAATCTCGAAGACTATTGGGGAATTCTCCGTCGCCGTTATTGGCTGATTCTGATTCCCGCCCTGTTGGGTCCGATCGCCGCTTACTTCATTGCGAAACAGCTTCCGCCGCGTTACACATCCACCAGCTTGATCCTGATTGAGCAACCGAAAGTGCCGGCCAGCATTGTCCCTTCCATTGTGGGAAACGACCTTGTGGCGCGCCTGGCGGCGATGGAGGAGCAGATTCTAAGCCGCAGCCGCCTGGAGCCGATCATCCGGCGATACGGCCTCTACAAAGATGACATTAACCACGTCCCGATTGAGACCCTGGTTGAACGGATGCGGGAGTCGATTGTCGTAAAGCCAGTTTCATTCTCCAATACGTTCGATTCCAGCGGCCAGCAGGGGAACCAGGTTCCGGGATTTCAAATCAGCTTCACCGCGGATTCACCCAGTCTTGCGCAGTCTGTATGCAGTGAAATTACTTCGATGTTTGTTGAGGAAAATCTGCGGCTTCGCGAGCGGCGAGCCGAAGGAACCACGGACTTTATCCAGACTCAGCTTCAGCAAGCCAAACAAAAGCTGGATGAGCAGGATGCGAAATTGGCGGCCTTTAAGCGACAGTATTTCGGCGCTCTTCCGGATCAGGAACAATCCACCATTCAGATCATCGGGAACCTGACATCACAATTGAACAGTTTGTCGGACGCTCTGGGCCGAGCCCAGCAGGATCGAACTTATACCGAATCGCTCCTCACCCAGCAGCTTGCGGCCTGGAAGGCCAGCCAGACTGGGGCAGGCCCCGAGACGTTGCAGCAACAGCTTGCGGCCCTGGAGAATCACCTGATCGAGCTGCGGTCGCGATACACGGATAATTATCCGGATGTCGTTAAGGCCAAAGATGACATCGCGCGGTTAAAGAAAAGAATTGCTCAGCAAGAAGCGGCAGAGAAGTCTGGGAAAACTCAGCAGGCGGCGGCTTCCAAACCTCTCAACATCCTGACAGAGCCTGTTGAAATCCGGCAACTCCGGGCGCAACTTCATTCCCTGGAAGAAAGCATCCAGAGCAATCAGCGCGAGCAAGCGCGTATTCGGCGAGAAATTGCCTCCTACGAAACCCGGCTGAAAATGACCCCCGCGGTCGAGCAGCAATATAAGGACATCACGCGCAATTATCAGACCGCGTTGGAATTTTATAACAGCCTTCTTGCCAAAGAAGATCAGTCGCAGATGTCCACCAGCCTGGAGAAGCGGCAGGAGGGAGAACAGTTCAGCGTTCTCGATCCAGCGAATTTGCCTCAGAAGCCTTCATTTCCCGACTACCTGCGTTTTGCCGGGGGCGGGCTGGTGGTGGGTCTGCTCCTGGGATTCGGCGCAGTCTTGTTGCTTGAAATGCGGGATAAAGCGCTCAGAGACGAACGAGATATCGAATATTTTCTGGGCGTGCCAACCCTGGGGGTCGTCCCGGCCCTCGATTCCATTAGGGAAGACCGGCGTTTGTTGGACTGGAAAGCCCGCAAGAGGGGCGGAGTGACGAAGCGGCTGGCCGGGTAGCCGAAGGACTCGCAACATGTACAAGAAATTCTTCGGGCTACGCGAAAATCCGTTCAATGTGAATCCGGATCCCCGTTATCTCTTCGTGACGCCGCATACGGAGGAAGCCCTGTCGTGCCTTACATACGGCGTGCAGAGCCGAAAGGGATTCATTTTGCTGACCGGAGAGGTGGGAACCGGAAAGACCACCCTTATTAATAAGTTCCTCGAGTGGTTGCACCGCGAAAGTCTTCCTACGGCATTTATCTTCAATTCCCGGCTCAACGAGGACCAGTTTTTTGAATTTATGATGACGGACTTTGGCATCCCGTGTGACACCCGGTCCAAAAGTCAGATTCTGCTGCGGCTCAATCAGTGGCTGCTCGAGCGATATCGAGCTGGTGAAACAGGGGTGTTGATTATCGACGAAGCGCAGAATCTTTCGCCGGCGGTGCTGGAAGAGATTCGCCTGCTGACGAACCTTGAGACTTATACGGAAAAACTTTTGCAGATTGTGCTCGCCGGCCAGCCGGAGCTGGATCACAAATTGAGACAACCCGAGCTCCGGCAACTGCGGCAACGCATTACCTTGCGAAGCAAGACCTATCCGCTGACTTCTGAGGAAACCAGCGGATACATCACCAGCCGCCTGCGCATTGCAGGCAGTGACGGGCAACCGATTTTCACGCCGGAGGCGATCGATCTGATCCATCGGCATTCGCGAGGGATCCCGCGCGTGATTAACGTGTTGTGCGAACATTCGCTGATCAACGCCTTTGCGGACCAGCGCAAGCCGATCACCGCAGAGATTGTCCAAACCGTGGCGGAGGATTTTGATATGCTGGTCGCCGAAGCCCCTCCGCCGCAAACTTCGCTTAATTCGATCGCTGAAAATCCGCGCCTGGTCGAAGCATTAGAGGGCTTAGCGACCCTGATGGATCGGCTGCGTCGCAATGAATAGCAGCGAGTCGCATTTAAAGGAACTTTATGAGTCGGATTCACGACGCGCTTAAAAAGGCCGAGCAGGAAAGCATGGCTGATCTCCATTCTGAAGTTGTGATCAAGCCCCCCGCTCCTGATTTCTCTCCGGTGCTCCCACACGAAGAGCCGGCGGAGACAGAACCCGAGCCCGAGACGAAAGTGGAATTGCCTTTGCGGCCTTTGCAGGGCGGCGGGCCGATGACGCTGGAGGGTTGGATTTCAGAATGCCCGACAGCGCGCTGGAATCTCGACCGGCAGAGCGTGCTCTTTGCCGATCCCCAGGCGCGCCAGTTAGGGATG
Organism: Acidobacteriota bacterium; assembly: GCA_902812415.1. Classification (GTDB taxonomy): domain Bacteria; phylum Acidobacteriota; class Terriglobia; order UBA7540; family UBA7540; genus RH2-MAG17b. Next base: position 40,687 of record CADDZJ010000017.1, on the reverse strand, counting down.
GAGGAGTTTCGGACGCTTCGCACGCGCCTTCTCCAGATGCGGGAAAAACTCCCGTTGCAGACCATTCTGATCACCAGCGCTTTGCCCGGCGAGGGGAAAACGTTTGTCGCGGCGAACCTGGCGCAGGCTTTTGTGCAGCAGCGCGGACGGCGTGTCCTGTTGATGGATTGCGATCTGCGCCTGGCCCGGCTCCATGCCATGTTAGGGGCTGAGATCGCCCCGGGGCTTTCGGATTTTCTGCGCGGCGACGTCGAGGCTTCCAAAATTCTCCAGCGCGGAGTACCTGAGAATCTGTTCTTCATCCCTGCCGGCCACCCCACGCCGAATCCGGTGGAGTTGATTGGCAATGGCCGGCTCAAAAGCTTGCTCCATCGCCTGGCGCCGCTTTTTGATTGGATTATTATCGACTCGCCTCCCAGTGTTCCTTTGTCCGATTCCAGCCTGCTCGCCGACCTCTGTGACGGCGTGCTGCTGGTGGTTCGGTCAGGGAAAACTCCTTTTGATATGGCGCAGAAGGGGAGCCAGCAGTTCCGTGACAAGCGATTACTCGGGGTGGTCCTCAATCAAGTATCCCCACAATCTGCGTATAGCGCATATTATTACCACACGGTCGAGGAGCGCCCGCGAGAACCACATACGAAGGAATGACCAGCCGTGGTTCGTCTGTTTAACGTTTATTATCCCGTCCGTACTCTGGTCCTGGTCCTTGGAGAATTGCTCATTGTTTGCGCCTCATTTATTCTGGCGGCGATGATCCGGCTTGGACAGGATTCGATTCTGGTTTTAGGCTACGAAAACGGGATTTATAAGATACTGGCAATTGCCGGAGTGGCGTTGGTGTGTTTCTATTGCTTTGACCTCTACGACACGCAACGGGTTTTTCCGGGTGGCGAATCATATTTCCGGCTGCTGGTGGTGCTTGGAATCCTGTCATTTTTGCTGGCCGGCCTTGGGTACTTTTTCCCGGGATTTCTGCTGGGCAACGACGTCTTCCTGGTGGGTCTTACCATCCTGACGTTGGCCCTGATTGGCTGGCGCTGGGTTTATGTCTGGCTCATTTCGCAGCCCTTTTTTCGTGAACGAGTTTACGTAATGGGATCCGGCGAGCGGGCGCAACGCCTGGTGGAAGCGTTGAGGTCGCGCCGCGACCTGGGTCTTGAGGTGGTGGGATGGGCCGGGGCGGTAGGCAATGGGTCGCTGACGCGCGAGCAACTCGGCTCCCAACTCATGGCGCTCAGAGACAAAGGCGCGGTGGATCATGTGATTGTCGCCATGAGCGACGGCCGGGGAAAAATGCCCGTGCGGGAACTCCTGGAGTTGAGGCTTTCCGGCATCAAAGTGGATGACTCGACCGCTCTGCTCGAAAGAATTTCTGGAAAGATTGAAGTTCACGAACTACACCCCAGTTGGCTGATTTTTTCCGAAGGCTTTCGGCTGAACTATTCTTTCCTGCTCATCCGCCGCTGCGTTTCCATCATCATTGCGTCCATAGGGCTTATCCTGTGCCTGCCGCTCATTCCCCTCATCGCGCTGGCCGTCAAATTGAGTTCGCCAGGCCCGGTGTTTTACCGCCAGAGGCGGGTCGGTTACCAGGGACGCGTCTTTAACTGTTACAAATTTCGCACCATGCGGGCGGATGCGGAAGCTGACACTGGCGCAACATGGGCCTTAGACGACGACCCCCGCATTACCCGGGTAGGACGCCTGTTGCGGCATCTGAGGCTGGATGAGATTCCCCAAATGTGGAATGTGCTGCGAGGCGATATGGGGTTCATCGGCCCGCGGCCGGAGCGGCCGGAATTTGTGGAGGTGCTGAACCAACAGATTCCTTACTACAATCTGAGACACATTATTCGTCCTGGCATTACGGGGTGGGCGCAAATCCGTTACAAATATGGGAATACGGTTGAGGACGCCCGACAAAAGCTTCAATACGATCTTTTCTACATCAAGAATATGTCGATTGGTCTCGATTTCTGGATCCTGCTGCAAACGATCAAGGTCATCTTGCTCGGGCGAGGAGCAAGATGAAGTGGATCTTCTGGTTTTCGTTTGCCCTCGCCGTCTATGCTTACATGGGTTATCCCTTTTTGATGTACCTCCGAAGCCGGTGGCGTCCGAGGCCGGTGCGTTCAGCTTCAATCCTTCCCAGCGTTTCGATTGTGATGGCAGTTCGCAATGAAGCGCTCACGCTGCCGGATAAGTTGAAGAATCTGGCGTCGCTCGATTATCCCCGCGATCGGTTCGAAGTGATTGTCGTCTCGGACGGCTCAACGGATGCCACAAACGAGATTTTGCAGAATGCAGCCTGCGCGTCGATGCGGCTTCTGCTTTTGGAACAGCACGAAGGAAAAGCGTCTGCCCTGAATCGCGGCATGGAAGCTGCGCGCGGCGAAATTGTGGTGTTCACGGACGCAAGACAACTGATTGAACGGGATGCGCTGAGGAATTTGGTTGCGAATTTCGCCGATCCTGAAGTGGGCTGTGTGAGCGGGGAACTGATGCTGGGCGAGCCTGGAGAAGACGAAAAAAGCCAGGGTTTGGGGCTTTACTGGCGCATTGAGAAACTGATCCGGCAGTGGGAAAGCAATTCCGGAGCGATGGTTGGCGCGACAGGGGCTTTCTATGGGGCTCGCCGGGAACTGCTTGCGCCCTTGCCCATCGGGACTTTGCTGGATGATGTTTATCAGCCGCTTCAGATTGCGAGGCGCGGAAAACGGGTGATCTTTGAATCGCGCGCCAGGGCCTGGGACCGCATTGCGCCTTCGCAACGGGAATTCCGCCGCAAAGTGCGCACTCTGACCGGAAATTATCAGTTGCTGCAGCTTGCTCCGTGGCTGCTGACTCGCTCGAACCCTATCCGGTTTGAGTTTGTATGCCACAAGCTCCTGCGTCTGCTGGTTCCTTTCGCCTTGATCGCGATGCTGGCCAGTTCGCTGATGCTCTCGGGGCCGATTTATGATCTTGCCGTGGCGGCTCAGCTTGTTTTTTATGGATTGGCGATGCTCGCCTTGCTGCGACCAAAGTTTGGCTTTTTGACCCGGGTGGCAGATGTGGCGTTGGCCTTTTTGCTTTTGAATACGGCTGCGGCGCTCGCATTCGTTTATTTTGTGGCGGGAAAGAAGCAAGTGTGGGTGCGATAGCTGTGATCCAGCCGCTGGAAGTTTGAGAGATTTATGGAAGCTGTTGCGACAATAGGCAAAAAGGCGGCCGAGCAACAAAAGGAACCGCTGGCCGGCGCTTATTTCTGGCTACTGGCTTTCTTTTTGGTTTATTGCGCCCGACCGGAAGATTACATTCCGGGCCTGGCTCATCTCCATCTGGCGCGAATCGTAGGTTTTTTCGCGCTGGTCGCCTTTGTGATGAGCCTGGGCCGTTTGAAGCAGGGCTTCCCGAAAGAGATCATTTTCTTGATCCTGCTGTTGTTGCAGTTTCTTCTGGCTTCCGCCTTCTCCCCCATCTGGAAGGGGCGCTCTTTGGGGGTTACCCTGGAGTTCTCCAAGGTCGTCCTGATCGTCATGGTCATGGTGCTAGCCGTCACTTCGCTCATCCGGCTGCGGAAACTGATTTTTGTCCAGACGGCCTCGGTGGCAGCCGTCGCGCTGGTCTCAGTGATTCGCGGGCGCGCCCACGGAGGCCGGCTGATGGGCGTGCTGAACGGAATCTACGCCAACCCCAACGACCTTGCTCTCGCCGTCGTGCTCACGCTTCCGTTCTGCCTTGTCTTTCTGCTGCGAGCTCGAAGCGCTTTTCGCAGAGCGCTTTGGATGCTCGCCTCGCTGGTCATGGTCTACGCCCTCTTCCTTACCGGGTCGCGCGCCGGCTTCCTGGCATTTTTAGTGGCGGCCGCGGTCTGTCTATGGGGCTTCGGGGTTCAAGGCCGACGCCCGCATCTGCTGCTGATTGCTTTCTTTTGTGGCATGCTGATCTTTGTGTTCGCCGGGAAAGGGGTAGTGACAAGGCTTTCGGATACCTCGGGCGCCAACGGCAACTATCAAGGCGCTTATTCCTCGACCGAGCATCGGAAACACCTACTGATAGTGAGCCTTAAGATCACAGCGGAGTATCCGATTTTCGGCGTGGGCCTCGAGAATTTCCAGGTCATTTCCGGCGCCTGGCAGCCCACCCATAATATTTATACGGCGCTCAGCGCGGAAGCGGGCCTGCCGGCCTTATTCCTGTTCCTACTGATCTATCGCTGCGCTTTTCTAAACCTGCGACGCGTGGAACAAAAAACCAAAGGTTCCTCAGAGCTTGGCATGTGGGTAACCGCCTTGCTGGCCAGCTTGTTGGCGTTTGCGCTGGCGGCTTTCTTCTTTCCAGATGCCTATCAGTTTTTCGTATACTTTCTTTTTGCCTATACCACCTGCGCTTACGGGATCGCAAAAAGAATGGAAGCTTCCGGGGACACCCTCGAGGCCGAGAGCGCCTCGCCGCGGCCCTTTGGGAATAAGGTTCAGCCCCTGGAGGTGGATTACGTGGAGCGACTCTCTCGCCAATTTTCAAGGTGAGCGAGGCCCCGCAAGGCCGCGCCAGGCGTGATAAAAATGCTCACTGCGCTTCAGAAGGCGGCGGAGAACCGAGAGATGACTGAGAGCAAGCTTAAAACCTCAGTGGCCATGTGCACATACAATGGCGAAGCCTTTGTGCGGGAGCAGTTGGAAAGCATCCTGCGGCAGACCCAGCTTCCGGATGAAATCGTTGTCTGTGATGATGGATCGAAGGATCGGACGCTTGAAATTGTGCAGGAAGTCCTTGCCGGTTGTCCCTGCTCGGTGCGAATCCTGCAAAATCCAGAAAATCTGGGTTTCATCAAAAATTTTGAAAAAGTGATCCGTGAAGCCTCTGGCGACGTTATCTTCTTGTGCGATTTTGATGACGTCTGGTTTCCCGAGAAGGTTTCCACAATGGCGGACGCTTTCCTGAAGAGCTCCCATGCGGTGCTGGTTTACAGCGATGCGGAGCTGGCGGACGGTGATTTACGGCCTCGCGGCGAAACTGTATTTGGCAGAAGAAAAGATCGGCCGCTGACAGCAATCCCTACGGCTCACCAGTTGGGCCGCGGGCTTGGAATCAACGGCCCGATGATCGCTTTCCGCTCCACGCTGAAGCCGTTCATTCTTCCGCTCTCCAATCAATGGTCCCAGGACCATTGGATCACCTTCATCGCCTATGCGGTGGGCGAAGTCAGGTGGATTGACCGGCCTCTGCTCTATTATCGGAGGCACGCGCAAAATCAAGGCATGGATCCTGACCTGGATGGCGGGCCTTGGAGTCGGTGGCGCGCGGCCGCAAAGAAATCGGAGCTGAAGCAATATGCTCATCGGGTGCGCCGCTTCAACGATTTGTTGCAGCGGCTCCGTGAGATTCAGGATCGCGGCCTTCCAGTAAGTTCCCGCAGCCGGTTTAACGAATTGCTGGCGGAATGCGAAGATTGCCTTCGCTTCGCCCGGCTTAGAGAAAATCTTAAACAACGGTCGCGACCGCGGCGCATGCTCGCCGGTTTAAGATCGCTCGCACGGGGCGATTACCGCCATCATGCGCACGGCGCGAAGAGTTTTGTCCAGGATATTGTGATTCCGTAAGTTCCGGCAGGCCACGCGGCTTTCCTGATGCAAGAGGGAGCATGCGCCGCAGATTCCTTACGGCTAATTTTCTCAATTGGAGTTGATCCGAAATAGGAGGGGGATGGAAGACGGGAACTTTAAAATCTCAGTTGCGATGTGCACCCACAATGCCGAAAGGCTGGTTGAGGCGCAGCTTGAAAGCATCCTGAATCAGACGCGCCCGCCCGACGAGGTGGTGATATGCGATGATGTCTCGACCGATCGAACCATCGAGATCATCCGGCGCATCGGGCAAAACAACCCGGCCCTTCGGCTGGTGCAAAATCCCGAAAAATTGGGCGTGAGGAGAAATTTTGAAAATGCTGTGAGTCAAACGACCGGCGACATCATCTTCTTGAGCAATGACGACGATGTCTGGTTCAAGGATAAAATTGCCATTGTGACCGCTGCCTATGCCGAGAATTCGGAAGCTACGATGGTTGCAAGCGACGCTGAGTTGATCGACGAGTCCTCGCGACCTCTGGGCTTCACGTTAAACGGCCGGCGGGAAAAAAGCTGGGTGCATGCGGGGATGGGCGCCGATCATTTTCTGAAAAGCATCTGGGTGAATGGCTGTGTCATATCGTTCCGGTCGGTTTTAAAACCGCTCATCCTGCCGTTCGCGGAGACGTGGGTATTCGATCGCTGGATTGCGGCGCTGGCCTACGCCCTGGGCGAAGTGAAGATGCTCGACCGCCCGCTGATGTACTATCGACGGCACGGAGGTAATTATCGCGCGGACCCCGACCTGGACTCCGGATTGTGGGGTCAGGTGCGAATGAGCTGGAAGTGGTCGAGCCTGGCCGGATATGAAGTGCGATGCCGGCGCTGGGAAGAGATGTATGAACGCCTGATGAATTTTGAGCGTCAGGGATTTGCTTCGGCTGGCTCCGAGCGGTTTCTCAATCTGCGCGACCTCTGCAAGCGGTATTCTCAGTTTGAGATGGAGAGAGCCAGATTAAAGAGCATGGGCCGCGGCCGGCGCGCCCTGGGCGCTATGCGTCCGTTGCTGCGGGGCGATTATCACCAATACGCCTACGGGGTGAAGAGCTTCATCCAGGATGTCATCATTCCATGAGCGATAGCCTTTGTGAGAATTTTTGATGTGTGGGATTGCCGGAATCATAAACTCTGATGCAAGCGCCGCAATCGATCCGCAGGCGATCCATTGCATGTGCCAGGCCATGGTGCATCGTGGGCCGGATGATGAAGGGCTCTACGTCAAGGGTCCCGTCGGCCTCGGAATGCGGAGGCTGAGCATTATTGACGTGGCCGGCGGCCGCCAGCCCATTCACAACGAGGATGAGACCGTCTGGGTTGTCTTCAACGGAGAGATCTACAACTTCCCCGAACTGCGCTCCGAGCTTGAAAGCAAAGGCCATCGCTTTTATACCCACACCGATACCGAAGTGATCGCGCATCTTTACGAAGAACGCGGCGCTAAGTGCGTTGATCAATTGCGAGGCATGTTTGCCTTCGCGGTTTTTGATGACAAGAGGCGGCGCCTGCTGCTGGCGCGCGATCGGCTGGGCATCAAGCCGTTGCATTACGCCTGCGCGGACGGCAGACTTCTATTCGGCTCCGAGATCAAGGCGATCCTGGCCGCAGCCCCGGAACTGAAAGAGATCAAGCGGGAAAGCCTGCTGAAATATTTTCATTTTGGCTACATTCCTGATCCAGACACGGCTTTTCAGAAAATTCATAAATTGCCTCCGGGGCATTTACTCGAGTGGTCAAACGGCGGGATACAAATTCGTCAGTATTGGGATTTGCCTTCTTACGGCGTTCATCAGCCGGCTTCAGAAGAGGAATGCCTGGAGGAATTGGAAGACCGGCTGGCGGAAGCCGTGCGCATTCGGCTGATTTCCGAAGTGCCGCTCGGGGCTCTGCTGAGCGGCGGCGTGGATTCTTCCATCGTGGTCGCGCTGATGGCGCGCGCCAGTTCTTCGGCCGTCAAGACTTTCTCCATCGGCTTTTCAAAGCAGGATTTTAACGAGGCGCCCTATGCCCGCGAGGTTGCTCAGCGTTTTGGGACAGAGCACCACGAGTTGATGGTGGAACCTCGCCTGGGTGAGGCGCTCGACGCGCTGACGCGATCTCTGGAGGAGCCGTTTGGCGATTCCTCCATGATCCCGACCTATTACATCTGCCGTCTTGCGCGCCGGCATGTCACCGTCGCCCTGTCGGGAGACGGCGGAGATGAGCTTTTTGCGGGCTATGAGCGTTACGGATTCATTCTCCGCAAAACCTTAGGCGATTATATTCCGCCATTTTTGGGGCGCTGGTATCGGCAGCGGATTTTTCATCATTTGCCTTCCGCGACTTATGGCCGGAACTTCATCTATAACCGGTCCATGCCTCTGCGTGACCGCTATTTGGACTACATTTCCTGGTTGCCGGTTCATTCCCGGGAAAATTCCGTCTTTTCGCGCGAGTTTCTGGATTGGGCGGCCAAAGTTCCCTCTCCGCTGGCCCAGTTCCAGGATTATTTTGAACGCGGTCCCGCCAAGGACCCTTTGAGCCGCCTCCTTTATCTCGATACCAAGGCTTATCTCCCGGGTGACATTCTCACCAAAGTGGACCGCATGAGCATGGCCTGGTCGCTTGAGGCGCGCGTGCCCCTGCTGGATCACCCCTTTGTGGAGTTTGTCAGCCGCCTGCCAGCGCAATGGAAGTTTCGCCACGGAGACCAGAAGTATATTCTGAAGCGATTGGCCGAGCGCCTGGGCGTGCCGCACGATGTGATTTATCGTCCCAAGCAGGGTTTCGCGCTGCCTCTCGTGCATTGGATGAGGAAAGAGTTTCGGGGGGAGTTGGCGCGATTGCTCCTTGAGCCTCGAACTCTTCAGCGCGGCTATTTCAACCCAAGCGCCATTCAGGAAACTCTGGACGAGCATTTCACCGGGCGGCGCGATCGCTCAAGCCGAATCTGGCGTTTGCTGGTGTTGGAGCTTTGGCATCGGAATTTCCTTGAGTCGGATTTTTCAAGCGAACCCGGACCGCCGCCTTATGCGCTGAACAGCTCACAGCCGGCGCAAAGGCAAAGCCTGCTGACCCTGACAGGCTGAGGTTAAGGGCGGCGCAAGCGCCTGGCTTGCCAGGGGATTCCAAGAATTTTTTCAGAAACCTGATCCATCATTTTTGTTATGGCAGAAACCACACTCGATCGAACGGAAACAACTCAGGGGCCTCGGGAAAAAGTCACCTTTTCCTTCGGAAAGAACTGGCAACGGTTCGTTGAGCGGGCCTTGAACCCTGAGCGTGAGCGGATTGCGATCAACTCGTTGACCGAATTTCTGGAGCTATCGGACCTGCGCGGACGGAGTTTTCTGGATGTCGGCTGCGGAAGCGGGCTTTTCTCGCTGGGGGCTTTCCGCCTGGGAGCTAAAAAGATCGTCAGCCTGGATGTCGACCCGTTCTCGGTTCGCTCCTGCGAGGAACTGCGACGACGGGTCGGCAATCCGGAACATTGGCAGGTGCTGCACGGATCGATTCTGGACGACTCGTGGATTGCAGGACTCGGAAGAGCCGACATTGTTTATGCCTGGGGATCGTTGCATCACACGGGATACATGTGGAAGGCCATCCGCAACGCAGCCGGCCTGGTGGAAGCAAACGGTCTCTTCTATCTTTCGATTTACAATAAAGTCTATGGACGCAAAGGCTCTGAATTCTGGCTCAAGGTGAAGAAGCTTTACAATCGTTCGTCACGGCCCGGAAAGCTCCTGCTCGAAGTCACCCATTTTGTGCGCAACGGGCTTTTGCGGAAACTTGCTTCATTCGAGAATCCTGTCTCGCTGTTCACGAAATACTCTCAGGGCCGCGGAATGAGTTATTGGACCGACGTCCGCGACTGGCTGGGCGGTTATCCTTACGAATTCGCTTCTGCCGATGAGATCTTTCGCTTTTGCACCCGCGATCTCGGCATGGAGATGGTCAATCTCCGCGTGACGAATACGCTGGGCACGAACGAATTCCTCTTTCGCAGACAAAGCTAAATGGAGAACGAGCATCATTCCCAATGCCCTGCGGTCTTTCTGATGACCAACACCTTTGAGACCGGGGGCAGCGAGCGTCAATTTGCGATTTTGGCCGGGGCTTTGGACCGGCAAGCCTTCCGGGTGGAGGTTGGATGCTTAGGGCGAATCGGCGCGTTTCAGGACGGCATCGAGAACATCGAGGAATTTCCCGTCGGGGGCAGCTTGTACGGCCTTCAGTCCTGGCGTTCGCGAAGAGAATTGGCAGGCCATCTTCGGGCTCGTGGAATTGCGATTGCCCAGGCTTTCGATTTTTATACAAACCTCATGCTGATCCCCGCAGCGCGTTGGGCTGGCATTCCGGTCGTGATTGGAAGTCATCGGCAACTCGGCGACCTGCTGACGCCCATGCGCTTCAAGGCGCAGAACGTTGCCTTTCGGTTCTGCGATCGCGTGGTTGCGAATTCGCGGGCGGCCGCAGATTTTCTTCTGCAACACGGTCTGCCGAAGCGCAAAATAGCCATCATCCCGAACGGGCTTCCCGCTGAGGCTTTTGCGGAGACTGCGCCTGCTTTGCCTCGAAGCCCGAACGTATTGCGCGTGGGCATGATCGCCCGCATGAATAATCCCGTCAAAAACTATCCCGGATTTCTCCATGCGGCGGCGCGGCTGGCGCCGAAATTTCCAAACCTGGAGTTCGTACTGGTGGGTGACGGGCCCCTTCGTCCGGAGCTCGAAAAGATGGCGAAGAACCTGGGTCTGGAGCGTCAGACGCGTTTTCTTGGCGACCGGCGCGATATCGCGGCTGTGCTGGCCTCTTTGGATATTTCGGTGATGCCCTCTTTTTCAGAGAGCCTCTCAAATTCCATTCTGGAATCGATGGCTGCCGGACTTCCGGTTGTGGCAACGCGGGTGGGAGGAAATTGCGATCTGGTGCGCGAAAAGGAGACAGGCTTTCTGATTCCGCCCAATGATGAAATCAGTCTGGCCGACGCCCTGGAGCGGCTTCTCGTCGATCCTGACCTGCGGAAGCAATGGGGCCGGAGAGCGCGTGAGATTGCCCGAGCTCACTTCTCGCTGGATTCGGTTCGGCGTCAGTACGAACAACTTTATCGGGATTTGCTGGCGGAGAAGGGATGGCGGCAGAGCGCGCGGCATGCCGTCTCTGTACCACCATGAGAATTCTGTTATTGGGAGCTTATCCGCCTCCCCACGGAGGCGTCCAAAGCCATATCCTGGCGCTATGCCGCTATTTGAAGGAGCAAGGAGTTCCTTATAAGGTCATTAATCTTACCCGGCATCGACGGCCTGATTCCGATGAGGTCTACTATCCACAATCTGCCGCGCAGGTGGTTCGGCTTCTTTTCCGGCTGCCCTATGATGTTGCTCATCTCCATGTGGGAGGAGATCTGAGTCGGAGGTTGCTGGCGCTCGGGCTGGTATGCTGCTCGGCCCCAGGCAAAGCCACGGTATTTACCTTTCATTCCGGAGGCTATCCTTCCTCTCCTCAGGGCCGCCGGGCGCACCCTCGAACATTTCGAGGGTTTGTGCTTCGCCGATTCGATCGGCTGATCGGCGTCAATCAGGAAATTATCGATTTCTATCAGCGCTGCGGGGTTCCCGAGCAACGGTTGCGATTGATTCTTCCCTATGCGCCAGTTCGGATTCCATCTGGAACTGCTCTGCCGCCGGAGATGGAAGCGTTTTTCCGGTCGCACGATCCGGTCCTTCTCAGCGTCAGCGGGCTTGAGCCGGAATACGATTTGCCGCAACAGTTTCGCGCGCTGGGCATGATGAGGGAAAACTTTCCGCAGGCGGGCCTGGCGATTGTCGGCTCGGGAAGCCTGGAATATGAACTGCGCCGCATGGTTTCCGAGCAGCCGGGAAGCGAGCATATTCTGCTTTGTGGCGATGTTCCACACGACGCCACACTTCTGGCTATTCGACGAGCTTCCCTGCTGCTCCGCACCACGCTCTACGATGGCGATGCAATCAGCATTCGGGAGGCTTTACAACTGGGCACTCCGGTGATTGCAACCGATAACGGCATGCGTCCGGAGGGAGTCACTCTGATTCCGCCCTCAAGCCTGGAGGCGCTGCATGCGGAGATTGAGGCGTGCCTTCGCAAGAAAAAATGTCGTAATCCGCCTCCGGCGGTTCCTTCGGGCGAGGAGAATATGGCCGCAGTCCTGGCGCTCTATCAGGAGCTGTTGCGAAGGTGAGCCGCCCGGCTCTTCGACCTGCTTACTTCTTTTAGGAGAGCGGCCGACATTTGTATGTTGTTGCGCGAGGGGAGCGGCCAAAGATTTTTTCATCTGCAATCCTTATAGAAAGGGGTTTTACGTTTGCATGAGTCAACACCTGATTCCGCCTCACGGCGGGGAGTTAGTGAATCTTTTAGTCAGTTCAGAGCGCGCTGCCGAGCTTAAGGCCCAATCGCGGGATTGGCCTTCCTGGGATCTTACAGCGCGTCAGCTTTGCGACGTGGAATTGCTTCTGAGCGGCGGTTTCTCTCCGCTGCGCGGGTTTATGACGCGTGAGGACTACGAGGGCACGTGCCACAATATGCGCCTGAAGAACGGGCTCGTCTGGCCAATGCCCATCACGCTGGATGTGACCGAGGAATTCGCCAGGAAACTGCGTCAGGGAAGCATGGTCGCCTTGCGGGACCCGGAAGGCGTGATGCTGGCCGCCCTCCACGTGGAAGAGGTTTGGAAGCCTGATCGCGAGGCGGAAGCCGAGGCCGTGTTCCGAACCACCAGCACGGATCATCCCGGAGTGGCTTACCTGCTGCGCCAGGCCAATCCCTGGTATGTGGGAGGCAGGCTGGAGGGTATCCGCCTTCCTGCGCATTACGATTTCCGATCGTTGCGGCTGACTCCCGCCGAGCTTCGCGCGGAGTTTACAAGATTAGGATGGCGGCGGGTGGTCGCATTTCAAACCCGAAATCCCATGCACCGCGCTCATCAGGAACTTACAATGCGCGCCGGGAAAAGAGTCGAGGCGAATTTACTCATTCATCCGTCGGTAGGCATGACCAAACCGGGGGACGTGGAGTACTATGTTCGCGTTCGTTGCTATCAGGCACTTCTTCCCAAGTACCCTAAGGATACCGTCCGGCTGGCGTTGCTGCCTCTGGCCATGCGCATGGGAGGGCCGCGTGAGGCCGTGTGGCACGCCCTGATTCGCAAAAATCACGGCTGCACGCATTTCATCGTCGGACGCGATCATGCAGGCCCCGGAAAAGACAGGGACGGCAAGCCTTTTTACGGCCCCTACGAAGCGCAGGAACTTCTGCGATCGCTTCAGAATGAAATTGGGGTGACGATGGTGCCATTCCAGATGCTGGTTTATCTCGAAGACCAGGACACTTACGTTCCTGAGGGTGAAGTTCCGAACGGCGCAAGAGTGCTCAATATCTCGGGCACGGAGCTTCGACGACGGCTTGCCGAAGGCCGCGAACTGCCCTCATGGTTCACCTTCCCCGAAGTCGCGCGCGAGTTGCAACGCTCCTACCTGCCGCGGCATCGCCAGGGTTTTACGGTGTTCTTCACCGGTCTCTCCGGCTCGGGAAAGTCAACCATTGCCAACGTTCTGCGAGTGAAATTTCTGGAAATGGGCGGACGGCCCGTGACGTTGCTGGATGGCGATATTGTCCGCAAGCACCTTTCCTCGGAGCTTGGCTTTTCCAAGGAGCACCGCGACATCAACATTCGCCGCATCGGTTTTGTCGCTTCGGAAATCACCAAGAATGGAGGCATTGCTATTTGCGCTCCGATTGCGCCTTACGATTCCATCCGCAAGGAAGTGCGGGCTATGATCCAGCCGCACGGCGGCTTTATCCTGGTCTACCTTTCAACGCCGCTTGATACCTGCGAAGCGCGGGATCGGAAAGGGCTTTACGCCAAAGCGCGGGCAGGACTGGTTCCGCAGTTTACCGGCATCAGCGACCCCTATGAGCCGCCGGATGACGCAGCCGTGGTGATTGATACGGCTGAAGTGACTCCTGAGGAAGCGGCGCAGGAAATCTTCCTGCACCTTGAGCGCGAAGGTTACATCGGCGCAAACAGCCAGAACGGCCCGGGCGATTGATCCGAGATGGGTTAATTTGACGATGGGATTTGGGCTTGGGCGGCCTCACCGGGCGCCGCCCGGCTGATGCTGTCTTCGATTATCAGACTGGAAAATGGCTGCGCTCCCTGGCCTCCTGAAACTTGATGTTCCTGACTTGGGTACACGTTCTGATCGGGCTGGTGGTGGGAATCCTCGTGGGGCTGACCGGGGTCGGAGGGGGAGTGATCCTGCTTCCGATACTGATCTTCGGGCTGAAAGTGCCGCCCCTGATTGCGGTGGGGTCTGATGCGGCGTTTAATGCCTTCACCAAAATTGGCGCGGGGTTCTTTCATTGGCGGGCTGGGAACGTCAGCAAGCGTCTGGCGGCCTATCTGGCATGCGGCAGTTTGCCCGGAGCTTTGATTGGAGTTCTGATCCTGAATGAGCTGCGGGCAGCCTGGGGAAGCGAAATCAATTCGTTTCTGGTTCGCTTCATTGGCGCGCTTTTGGTGTGCATTCCTTTTCTGCTGTTGTTCCAGGGAAGGATCGAGCGCTTTTTCAACCTGCAAAGGCGGCCGCCGCGGCAGATCATTCCGAAGCTTGTGGGAATCGGACTGCTGGCCGGTATTCTGGTGGGAATGAGTTCCGTGGGATCGGGAAGCATCGTGATCGTCCTGCTGCTCTTGTTCGTCCAGCGCCCGGTCGTGGCGCTCGTTGGCACGGACGTCGTCCATGCGATTGCTCTGACGGGATTCACGGGTCTGCTTCAGCTTAATTTCGGCAATGTAGACCCGTGGCTCGTTGCCGCGCTTCTGGTAGGCTCTGTGCCCGGGTCCTTGATTGGCGTGAGAATCAGCAATCGCCTGCCGAGCCCATGGCTCAAAAGAACCCTTTGCGCGTTATTGCTTTTAACGGGGATCAGAATGCTGGGAATTTAACGCGTCTTGATCGCGGCCCGCGCAGGTTTTGATCGAGATTACGGAGAGATTATAGGATGAAGAATGACGGAAATTTAAGTGAAGCGCTCGCGCGCATTCAGGAAGCGCTTGAAGCTGCGGTCGTAGCGCTCCAGCCGTTTGTGCCGGGAGCCGTGCGAGCCGATTATAAAGTCGGTGATGATCCGGTGACCGAGGCGGACCGCGCCGTGAACCATAAGCTGCAAGAGGTTTTGCTTCGGGATGGCGAGGGATGGTTTTCCGAGGAGAGCGCAGATGACCTTTCGCGCCTGGAAAAGGACCGTGTCTGGATTGTGGATCCGCTCGATGGGACACGCGAGTTTGTCGCCGGAATACCGGAGTGGTGTGTCTCAATCGCCCTGATTGAGAAAGGTTCGGTAGTGGCCGGAGGCATTACGAATCCGGCGACCCGCGAAACGTTCCTCGGCTCGATCGAGACAGGATTTACCTACAATGGAAGCCGGGCCTTGCCCAGCCAGCGAAAGACGCTCGCCGGCGCTGAGGTTCTGGCCAGCCGTAGCGAAGTTAAGCGAGGGGAGTGGGAGAGGTTCCAGGGCGATTCCTTTACGATCCGCCCGATGGGGTCGGTTGCTTATAAGCTTGCGCGAGTGGCGGCAGGGCTGGCTGATGCAACCTGGACTCTGACTCCAAAGCACGAATGGGATGTTGCGGCAGGGGTTGCCCTGGTCGAGGCAGCCGGAGCGTTTGTGAGCGCCTTGGATCTTTCACCGCCAGCTTTTAACAATGAATCGGCGCTTCTTCCGGGGCTGATCGCCTGCGGCCCGAATCTTAAAGAGGAAGTTATTTCGTTGCTAAAGCCTCACCTGGAGGCTGTGAAAAACAGCCGGAAGCAGTAGCGCCCGCGTGGAGATGGCTTGGGACTTGATTGTGCTAGCCTTAATAGATAGGCTAGTATTGTGACGGGAATGCGTGGAATATGCCGGGCTTTACTTTCATGTTGAGCTTGGTTACCCGTCATTCTGAGCGACAGCGAAGAATCCTGTATTTCGGCTCATGGATTCGCCTTCGCGGGAATGACCTCACTATTTTCGCGCAACATGGCGAAAGAACGTTTGAGAAAGTAAAGCCTATCTCTGGCTTTGTCTTGAGGGCCGAATGTGGCGCATAAAGCAACGGCGTTATAATTAAGATAAGGCAGGGGGCTGGGTGAAGTCCTATCGATCACACACATAAAATTTTCGGAACGAACCCTAAGGTTATGTTAATTAATCATCTTAAAATTTCATATATTAAAATTTAATATGTGGAATTTGAAATTATTTCCATTGTTGGGCTTCCGGATGGGCACTCACCGCCAGTCTCGGTGAAGCAAAACACTGCGCTTATCTAAATCTCAGCCCCTTCTTCCCTGGAGTGAGAATGTGTAAGCCCCATGTCGCAAGAGGAATACACCATGGATAGAAGAAGGGCTCCCGTCTTCATTGTGGGCAGCCCGCGTTCCGGCAACAACTTCCTGTATCACACGCTGCTTTCTTCGGGCGGCTTCGCCATCTATCGGGCGGCATCTCAGGTATTCAATATGCTCGTCCCGCGCTTTGGTGATCTGAGCGTGCTGAAGAACCGGCAGAAGATGATGAAGATGTGGCTCGCGAGTCCTTATTTCGAGCGCACAGCTCTTGATGCCCAGTCGATTGAGCGCAAAGTGCTTGCGGAGTGCCGAAACGGAGGCGACTTCCTCAGAATCGTGATGGGAGAAATGTGCGTCCAGCAGAAAGTTGAACGGTGGGCGTGCGTGGGCGTCGAGGAAATTCTTTATTTGCCTGAAATCAAGCGCACAGTCCCTGACGCCCTGTTTATCCACACCATCCGGGACGGACGCGATGTTGCGCTCTCGCTGGGCAAGAAGGGTTTCATCACGCCCTTCCCGTGGGACAAGGATCGAAGTGTGCTGGTGGCCGCGCTTTACTGGGATTGGATCGTCCGGAAGGGCAGAGAGCACGGCCGCGCTGTAGGCCGCGATTACCTGGAAATCCATTATGAGGATCTGGTAACTTCGCCCCGCGAGACGCTGGCAAAGATTGGCGGCTTCATTGAACATGATCTGGATTACGACCGCATTCAGCAGGCGGCCGTCGGCACCGTCAGCCAGCCGAATACTTCATTTAGCGGAGGAGAGGAAAAGGGACCACGTTTCAATCCCGTAGGCCGGTGGAAAAGCGGATACTCCAGCGAACAGCTTGCTTTGATTGAAAGCCTAATTGGTCCTCTTTTGCAGCAACTCGGCTATCCGCTTGAGACGCAGCGGAAGGCAGGCTCGCCGCTTTTCTTCAAGGCGGACCAATGGCTCTATCGTTCTTTCTTTGGAACCAAGCTTTGGATGAAAGCCAACACGCCTTTGGCGCGCTGGCTGGTGAATATCGACACGATGGTTGACGAGGCTGCCTTCAGGAGCTGAGCGCCCGAGTGCGAAAAACAAGCCACTAAAGAGCGGCTGGGTTGATCCGGATTTTCCATGCAGAAATTTCCCCTGCAAGATCTGCTTCCAAGTTGGGCAAGCCGCATTCGACCTTATCCTACCGGCAAGCCGATTGAAGAAGTCGAACGCGAGTTGGGCCACACCGCCATCAAGCTGGCCTCCAACGAAAATCCTTTTGGGCCCTCGCCTAAAGCCATCGAAGCGGTCCGCCGGTCTCTGGACCGCGTGCATCTCTACCCCGATTCGGCGGGCTACGCGCTGCGAAAGAAGCTGGCTGAGATGCATCAGCTCGAAATGAGCCGGATCATTCTGGGCGCAGGCTCCACGGAGCTGATTGAACTTGCGGCAAGGACATTTCTCTCGGTAGAGGATGAGGGCATTGCGCCAGAATCCTCCTTTTTGATTTATCAACTGGCAATTCAGGAGACCGGAGCCACGCTGACACTCGTACCCCTGCGAGATCATGGCTTGGATCTTGTCCGTATCCGCCAGGCAGTGACGCCCCGCACCAAAGTGATCTTTCTCGCCAATCCCAATAATCCTACCGGCACGATGTTTACTGCGGGTGAGCTCGACCGCTTTCTGGAGGGTCTCTCGGCTCACGTTTTGGTGGTTCTGGATGAGGCATATTTTGATTACGTCGAGCGGGATGATTATTCACATTCGCTGGATTACGTCCGCGAAGGAAAAAACGTTCTGGTGTTGAGAACCTTCTCAAAGGTTTACGGGCTGGCAGGGATGAGGTTGGGATATGGCATGGGTCATCCGGAATTGATCGAGAGTCTGGATCGTGTGCGCACACCCTTTAACACCTCACGGCCGGCGCAGTGGGCGGCTTTGGCGGCGCTGGAGGATCGGGATCATGTGGCGCGCTCGGTGGAGATCAATCGGCGGGAGCGGCAGTTCCTGAGCGAAGAGCTCACGCTGATGGGGGTCCGATTTACACCTTCGGTAGCTAACTTTTTGCTTATTGACACAGGCAGAGATTGCGAGCAAGATTTTCTTAAGCTGCTGCAGGAATATGTAATTGTGCGACCCATGAAAGTTTACAATTTTCCAACTTCGCTGCGCGTGACCATTGGAACCCGGGAGGATAACGAGATCTTCCTGGAAGCGCTCGGTCGCGTGATGGCTACGCCTGCCCCCGCCGATCGCTAGGGAGCCTGCGCCTTTGGGTCGCATTTGCAGTAGCAGGGAGGTTTTCCACGGCTTCACCAGGCGTCTCGAATCATTGGGCTCAGCGCGAGCCGCAAGCCGGTCGAACGATTTACAAAGAACCATCCATCTCTTCCGATGGCATTGCTAGGATTCTACGGCGGTTCAAAACACTCGCTGTCGTGGGACTCTCGCCCAAGCCTTCGAGGCCCAGCCACGGTGTAGCCGCCTATATGCGCTCGCATGGCTATCATGTGATTCCCGTGAACCCCAACGTCGATTCCATCTTTCATGAAACCTGTTACGCCTCCCTCGAAGAAGTCCCCGAGCCCGTCGAAGTGGTTGTGATCTTCCGCAAACCTGAGTTTGTGCCGGAAATTGTGGATGACGCCATTCGCAAAGGCGCCAAGGTGGTATGGATGCAGGAAGGAATCCGCCACGAAGAGGCCGCGCAACGCGCCCGCCAGGCGGGACTCGAAGTGGTTCAGGATCGATGTATCTTAAAAGAACACGCCAAGCGCTTCGTCGCCGAAGGCATCTGAAGGCGTGGTATCCGACGAGACGCTTAAAACCTTCCCATCGATATTTCTCCCCGCGTAGATCCCATTCAGTACCGTCTTAGCGAAGCGTGCTCAGTTGCTTTTCTTCCTGAAGCGGAGCGGTATAATGTCTCCAAAAACCATCCACAGGAGGAAGGCTATGAGTCACGCGATGACCCGCAGGGACTTTGTGAGGACTTCCGTAACGCTTGCCGCAGGCGCGGGGCTGGCCCGCGCTGGAAATTTACAAAACACTGAAACATCCACAATTGGTCCCGGATCGCAGCCTGAGTGGCGCAACAAGCAGCCTGGGATGCGTTATCGGCAACTAGGCCGAACCGGTTTCATGGTTTCTGAAATCGTGTGCGGCGGCGATCCCATCACGCCCACGAATTATCAGCATGTGCTGGTAGCGATTGAGATGGGACTGAATTATCTGGATACGGCGCCGGCCTATGGGCAAGGACTTAGCGAGGAAGGCTACGGCCTGGTTCTCCAATCGGTAGGCCGCGACCGAGTCTTTCTCAATACGAAGATTGATCCTTTTTCCCAGAACCGTTTTGACGCATATCTGAAGGTGTTTAACGGACTCAGAAGCTCAGAACAAGCTGCCATCCTTCAAGAGGCAAGCCTGGATGTGGAGCAGCGTCATGCGACCGTGCCGAACTATTTTGGCCATTACTTCACCGGGCAGATTCGCCAGGTTGAAATGGCTGCCATTGCGAATGTGATGGAAAAGAAGCACGGCTCCCGGATTGATCGCCAGAAGGTCTACGTTGGCACCATCGTTCAGTCGCTGGAGGGCAGCCTTCGCAGGCTTAAGACCGATCACGTGGATTTGATGATGTGCCCTCATGGGGCCGCCTCGCCGGCGGAAGTGCAGATTCCGGAAATCTATGAGGCGTTTGAGAAGTTGAAGAAGCAGGGGAAGGTCCGCTATCTGGGCGTCTCAGCACATAACGATCCGGCTCACGTCTTAAAGGCGGCGATGGAGAGCGGAGTTTATTCCATGGCCATGTTCGCTTACAACATCATGAACCGGCATTATGTGGAGCCCGTAATGGCGGAGGCGCACCAAAGGAACTTTGGCATGATTGCCATGAAAACCTCACAGGCTGTCTTTTATCCTGATCGTTCGACCAGGCCGGTTCCCGAGCGGGCCGCGCTTTTGAACCAGACGATTCCCGGAAACATGGGCCTGCACCAGAAGGCTTATCGCCTGGCGCTCAATAATCCGCACTTGTCGGCGGTGACCTCAAATATGGTAAACGAGCAGCAGGTGAGAGAAAATCTTCCGGTAGCTCGAACAGCTTGATGCCTGCGCGGAGGCATCGGTTTATTTCGGCCCGCGGCCCAGCACAAAATCAAGTTTGGCGCCGGCAATCTGATAATTATAACGGGCCGTCACCACGGCAATGGCCGCATTGGTAGCCTGAAGCTGGGCGTCGTCAAGTTCCACGACATTGCCCACTCCCACCTTGTAGCGCCCTTCCGCGAGCGCCAGGTTTTCGCGCGCATAGCGATCCGCTTCAAGCGCATTTCCAATTTGTTCCTGGGCGACTTTAAGATTGGAAAAAGCGCTGAACACCTGCTGCTGAACCTGAAGGCGGAGAGATTCAACGTTATCTCGCGCCGCCGTTTCCTGCGCCTGCGCCGCACGAACGCGCGCGCGGTTTGCGCCGCCGGCGAAAATGCTTTGCGCCAGCAGTTGCCCCAAACTCCAGTTATAAACGAGGGGCAGAGTCAGGTTGCGAAAATCCAGAAAAGCTGAAAATGAAATATCCGGCTTCAAATTGCCTCTAGCCGTTGTCAGATTGCCGAGCGCGGCCTGAACCTGGTCGAACTGGGCCAGAAGGTCCGCTCGATTTTGTTCCGCCTCAGCGACAAGCTGGGTGAAACTTTCCGGCGAGCGTTCTGGACCAAGAGTTCCGACAGGCTCAGGCGCTTGGTCGGCAGGAAGACCCATGGCGGTGGCCAGTTCAGCCCGATCGACTTCCAGATTCTCTTCCGCCTGGCTCAAGGCGAGTCTGGCATTGGCAAGCGCCACCTGCTCGCGGGTGACGTCAATTTTCGGGGCTGTGCCGTATTGATGAAACGCCTGCGCCTGGTCCAGGTGCCGCTGGGCGTCAGCTACTGCCGCTTTTTGAATTTCCACAGTTTCGCGCGCTGCAATCACGGTGAAATAAGCGGCTCGCACGTTGTAGTCAACCTGGTCGCGCACGAAGCGCAGATTATGTTCCGCCGCCTGAAATTGGGCCTGGCTTGATTCGATGGCTCCTTTAGTGCGGCCAAAATCCCATAAGGTCTGCGAAAGGTTCAGGCCGGCATAATAGTAGGGCGCGTTGGCGTTCGATTGACCTTTGTAGAAGAGTTTCCAGACAGCTGGAGGCGTTCCGGGATTCGCCGTGTAGTTATATGTCTGACGAATATACGACTGTCCGACATCCACTTGCGGTAAATATCCTGCGTGCGCAACCTTCATGTTAGCCTTGGCGACCGCCACGAACGCCTGCGCAGCGGCGATATCCGGGCTCTGTTTCAGAGCGATGGCAATGCACTGTTCCAGAGAAAGAGGTGTGTGCGCATTCGCCGCAAGCAGTGATGGGCCGAAAAGCAGGAAAGATAAGATCAGAAAACACGTTTTCCTCATCGTTCCCTCCGGATCAATTCGAAGAGGCCGTAACGGGCTGCACCTTACCATTCTCCGGCACGTTGTCTCCAATGTTCAGGGCGATCCGTTCGCCCACGCGCAATCCTGAACTGGCGCTCACGTGGACGCCATCATCGTTTGTCACTATCACCGGCCGGTAGGTGACCCGATCGTCAGGTCCCACAATCGCAACAAAGGTCTTTGTGCCGCGCAGGACAAGCGCCTCCGCAGGAATCTCAAGGCCGCGCGCATGGTTGCGCAGCTTCAGCGTGACTCGAACAAAACTTCCCGGCGGGATCAGGCCTCTTCGATTGTAGAAGTCAATTTCAGTGAGCATCGTGCGCGTGTCGGGATCGAACTCGCCGCTCAGCCGCGTGACGCGCGCCGCGATCCGCACCCCAGGGTTTGCGGGATCAGTGATCTCGGCTGGATCGCCCACCCGAATGTAAGCGGCGTCTCTCTGATCAGGATAAATGTAAATGCGCTCGCGGTCGGTCTCAGAGATTCGCACCAGCGGCAATGCGCTGGTTTGTGAGCTTGTGGCCGCCTGCACCAGGGCTCCCGGGTCGGCGTAACGAGCGGTGATTTTGCCGGCGAATGGCGCGCGAATCGTCTCATAGGACCTCAGTGTGGCAAGGTTCGCCACATCCTGTTGCGCCACCCGGGCGTTGGCCACGGCCGTGTCCGCATCCTGCTGCGCGATCATATCGCGCTTCACCAGATTCAGATCGCGTTGCGCGATGACGCTGAGATTCCGGGCGTTGATTACCGCGGCGCGATATTGCGCGTCGGTTTCCGGAGACTCGATCACCGCCAGCACCTGGTTAGCCTCCACCGTATCGCCCTTGTCCACATAGATCGATTTAAGATAACCGCTCACCTTGGCGTACAGGGTGGATTCCAGGTAGGGATGCGTTTCCCCAAGCAAAGTGATGGATGAAACAGCGGGCGCGCTGGTCACCGTCACCACCTCCACACGAGGGCCAGCCTGTGTGAGCGCTTGGCGCTCACGAAGATTCGCTGTGATCTGTTTCGCCTTCATCGCCTTCATTCGATTGACCAGAATGAAAGCAACAACAATCAGCGCAAGCCCTGTCAGATACAGGATTCCCGTTGCAAGCCAGGAGCTTTTCTTCTTCTCTTTTTTACTTTCGGTCATGTTTCAGCCGTCGTGATTACGTGGATGCGGTGCGGTTGCGCGCGTCGGGCAGCTTCAAATCATGAGGACTCATTTACCCGCCGAATTCATCGTAAAGCGCGCGGCGCGTCCTCTCACCCTGCTCTTCCGCTCGGAACCGTTCATCCAGCAGGTGCTTGGTGGGCAACTCCCTCCGAAGCAGGGAATAGATGACCGGCACGATAAAAAGGGTTGTTACAGTCGCCACGATCAGCCCGCCGATCACCGCGCGACCCAGAGGCGCGTTCTGCTCGCCAGCCTCGCCCATAGCAAGCGCCATGGGAATCATTCCGATGATCATCGCCAGAGCGGTCATCAGCACCGGTCTCAAGCGAGTTTTCCCGGCTTCGAGCGCCGCTTCGATGGGCGAAAGGCCTTTTTCCACGCGAACATCATTTGCGAAATTCACCAGCAGAATCGAGTTCGACGTCGCGATTCCCACCGCCATGATGGAGCCCATCAGTGATTCCACGTTAATTGTGGTATTCGTCAGAGCCAACATCCAGATGATTCCCGCCAGGGCGCCGGGAACAGCCATCATGATAATGAAAGGATCAATCCACGATTGAAACAGGACGACCATCAGGAAGTAAACCAGCAGGATGGCCAGAATCAGACCCAGCCCCAGACTGCGGAAAGAGCTGATCATCACTTCATATTGGCCGCGAAGCATCACCTGCAGGCCGGGCGGCAGCTTGCCAAGGCTTTTGATCCTCTGAAGAATGTCGCTTGAAACGCCTCCCAGGTCGCGTCCGTCCACATTGGCTTCAACGTCGATTACACGTTGCACCGTATAGTGGCTGATTTCTTCAGGAATCCCTTCCGGAGATACATGAGCCACGCTCGAAAGCAACTGCGACGGCCACTGCGGAAGGGCAGTCGGCTGTGGAGCAGGACTAGGCTGATCCAGGGCGCTCGCGGAGGGCGGGGTTAGCGGCGTTGACAGCAAGCTGTGCACAGAATCGATTCGCTGAAAAGGCACCTGCACCGCCACGATGTAATTCACATTGTTGGCTGGATTCAGATAGTAGGATGGTGAAACCAGAGAGCTTGACGAGAGCGCGATGAGCATGCTGTTAGCGACGTCACTTTGGCTCATGCCAAGCTGCGCCGCTCGCTGACGGTCCACGTTCACCATCAAGGCCGGATAGTTGAGCACCTGCTTGATGTGCACGTCCGCGGCGCCCGGGATCTCTTCCATTTCATTGAATAGCTTGCGCGCATAGATGACGCTCTGATCGTAATCGGGACCGGTCACTTGCACGTCGATGGGCGCGGAGAGCCCAAAATTGAGCACCTGGTTCACAATATCCGCCGCCGCAAAGTAGAAGCTGCACCCTGGGAATTCGCGCGGCAATTCCGCCCGCAGCGTGCGCTGGTAATCGCGGGTCGGGTGGTGATGTTGCTTGAGCGAGACGAGAATTTCGGCGTCCATTTCTCCCACGTTGTCGGTTTGCACAAAGCCCAGGTTGTAGTAAATTGGCACCCCGATCATGTCGCTGATCTGATTAAGCTCGCTGGCCGGAATAATCTGGCGAATGCGATTTTCAACCTGGAGCACTTCTCGCTCAGTCTCTTCAATCCTTGTCCCCGGTGGCGCGCGGAAGTGGAGCCGCATCAGACCCACATCGGCGGAGGGGAATAAATCCATGCCGACGGCAGGAGCTAGGATGGCTGTTACGACCAGCAAGAGGATACCCCCTGCAAGTGTGAACGCCCGATGCGCCAGCACCGTTTCCAGCATTTTGCCGTAGAAGTTTTGAAAGCGCGTGAAGCCTTGATCGCGCAGACGATTAAAAGCAAGAGTCACACGATGGAAGATCCCGCTTGGAGGTGGCGCTTCCTCCGCCTCCGGGCTGCCGGCAACGTGTCGCTCTTTTTCCATCAGCATGCGCGACATGGTGGTGACCAGTGTGCGCGAGAGCAAGTAAGAAGCCAGCATGGAGGCCACGACGGCGAGCGCCAGAGGCGTGAACAGATATTTGGCCGGGCCGTAAAGCAGCGTTACGGGGAAGAAGACAATGCAGATCGCAAGTGTAGCGACGATGGCCGGCGTCGCCACTTGTTGCGCGCTGTCGAGAATCGCCACCGTCAGCGGCTTTCCGAGAGCGCGATTACGATGAATGTTCTCCACTTCGACCGTCGCATCGTCCACCAGCATTCCAATCGCGAGCGCCAGGCCTCCCAGCGTCATGAGATTCAGACTGTTTCCCGTCAGGTTCAGAACTACGAGGCCGGTCAGGATGGCGAGCGGAATTGAAGTGCTGACAATCACCATGCTTCTCCAGCTTCCAAGAAACACCAGAATCATGAGCGAAATCAGGCCGGAGGTGATGGCAGCCTCTCGAATCACGCCTTTGATCGCGCCGCGCACAAAAACAGATTGGTCAAAATCAAGCCGGATGTTGAGGCCTTTCGGCGCTACAGCGCGGATGACCGGCAAGGCATGGCGCACGGCGTCCACTACCTTGAGGGTGGACGCATCGGCGTGTTTCAGGATAGTTAAGTAGGCGGCGCGCTTGCCGTTGACGTGCACCACGTTTTCCTGCTGGGCGAAACTGTCCGCCACGTGCGCCACGTCGCCCAGCAGCACTTCCGCGTTGCCCACCACCTTCACAGGCAGTTCGTTGAATTCCTCAACCAGGCTGGGGCTGGAATTCAGCAGGATGTCGTAATCCGTATTTCCCATCCGCGCTGATCCGGCCGGCACGATGACGTTCGATCTCTGCAAGGCCGTGACCACGTCCTGGGCGGAGAGCCCCTTGGCGGACATCGCCTGGGGATTGAGGCTCACCATGATCTCGCGCTGCTTTCCCCCAAACGGCGCCGGAGTGGAGAGACCTGGAATTGTAAAGAGCTGAACCCGGATGAAATTGAGAGCGTAGTCGTAAATGGCTTGTTCCGAGAGGTTGTTGCTGGAAAGCGTCATCTGGACGACAGGAACGTTGGAGGCATTGAACTGAATCACGGCCGGCGGCATCATGCCGGGCGGCGCGATGTGCAGAAGGGTTGAAGAGACGGAGGAAATCTGCGCAATCGCGGCGCCGATATCCGTTCCGGGCTGAAAGTAAACTTTGAGCAAGCCGACGCCCGGAATCGAGTCAGACTCAATGCGCTCGATCCCATTGACGGTTGTGGAGTAGGCCCGCTCGCTAATGATCACCACGCGGCGCTCCATCTCGAGCGCCGACAGCCCGGGATAATTCCACACCACCATCACGACCGGGATATCGATGGCAGGGAAGATGTCCACAATCATGCGCGTGGCGGAAAGGACGCCCATGAGGAGAATCAGCAAGGCCGCAACGGCCATGGTATAGGGGCGTCTGAGTGCGAGACGAACAAGCCACATCGGCGAGTTTTCCTGATGGGTTGGGCGGTTCTAAGTTCGGGAGATTGTGATGATCGCCGGAAGAAAACGACCAACTATTTCCGGAAAATCAAAGAACCATCAGATTAATCAAAATTGAAACTCATTTCAAATATATTATTCATACCGGATTAAGACGTTTATGATATGATTCGCGGATGGAGCTTCGGCACCTGCGTTACTTTACAGCCGTGGCGGAGGAATTGCACTTTGGCCGCGCTGCTGCGAGATTGCATATTGCCCAGCCGCCCCTGAGCCAGCAAATCCGGCGGCTGGAAGAAGAACTCGGAGTTCAACTGTTTGAGCGCACCCGGCGCCGCGTGCAACTGACTCATGCCGGCCAGACTTTTCTTGAAGAAGCGCGCCGCACTCTGGCGCAGGCAGAGCAGGCTGTGTGTGTTGCCCGACAGGCTGCCCAGGGCGAGGTGGGTCAGCTCGCGATAGGCTTTGTGGATTCAGCCGTCTACCAGGCGCTTCCGCCGACGCTGCGATTGTTTCGCGAGCGATTCCCGCGCGTGGAACTCGTGCTTCGGGAGCTTGGCCCTGCCGTCCAGTTCCAATTGCTGCGCGAGGGACAATTGCACGCCGGCTTTGTCCGCTCCAGAGTTGATGATCCCGCTTTGGCTCAAATAAGGCTGTTTGAAGAGCCTTTGATGGCGGCTCTTCCTAGCAGGCATCCTGGGGCCGGACGCGAGAGCGTCTGCTTGCAGGATTTGGCTAAAGATCCCTTTGTCATCTTTCCACGCGCGCTCGGCGCCGGCTTTTACGATCAAATCGTCAGCCTGTGCGGCCAGGCAGGTTTCAGCCCGCATGTGGTCCAGGAAGCCAATGAGATGCAAACCATCGTCAGTCTGGTCGCGGCGGGAATCGGAGTGGCTATCGTCCCCGCCTCGATCAGCAATCTGCGCATGAAGGGCGTTTCCTATGTCCACATTCGCAAGCCTTTGGCGCGCACGGCAATGACTGTGGCCTGGCGCCGCGACGATCCCTCGCCAGCTCTGAAGGCATTCCTGCAAATCGTCCACCGGCTTTCGCGCGGAACCGATCGGCTTGCTTCGCCTCGCAAGGTTCGGCGATAAATTGCCAGGCCATCCCTCTCACTTTGCACCGGCTCTTTTTCCTTTGCCGTTTTGAGCGCTCCACTCTTCGGGCTGTCACTTTCTTCAATGGCCGTCGAGTGATATCCACGCGGATTAGATTCCGTAGGTCTAATCCCGATTCATTCCTGCCGGAAATGGCTGCCCGCCCGGGTCATCTCGACGCGAGAAATCTCTTATATGCCTCATAAATTTCCTTTGGCCAAGCTCTCTTTATGACTTACAGAAAAACTATTTGTTTGACCCTGTTTATGAACAACCCGTATTGTCATTCCAGGTTGTGGGGCAACGCAGCCGAGAGGAAGCAGGGCTCGGCACGAAGAGTGAAGGGAGATCGACTTTATGATGATGGGCGTCATTGGCCGCAAGGGTGTATTAAGGTTTATCGCTTTACTGTTCGCGATCAGCGCGCTGCCGCTGGTTGTGCAGCGCGCTGGCGCGCAAACTCTGCCTACGCCTTCCATGTCCGGCCCGCTTCAGGTTCCGTCCACGTTGACGTTCAACGCCGGCCCGCTTGGAAAAGTGAACATCGGAGGAGTCGTGAGCGGCATCGGTTTTGTGCAAGGGAATTGGATTCCGGGCGATCAGTCGAGCCACTGGGATTTGAGCAATGGTCAGGTTTTTATCGAGAAGAACACGGGCTGGTGGCAGTTTTATCTGCAAGCGGGCGCTTACAATTTGCCCGCCCTGGGCGTTCCCTTTCTTTCGACGGTCAATACCGTGAACGACTTTTACGGCGTCTTCCCGCAGGGCTATCTCAAACTAGCCCCAAATCCGAAGGGCAATTTCTCAATCCTGATTGGCGCGCTGCCCACACTGATTGGCGCCGAATATACGTTTGATTTTGAGAACATGAACATCGAACGCGGCCTTCTTTGGAACCAGGAGAACGCGGTCAATCGCGGCGTGCAGATCAACGACAGCATCGGCCACCTGAGCGGATCCATTTCGTGGAACGACGGCTTTTATTCGAACCGCTACACTTGGCTTACGGGCACGGTGAGTTATGCCTTTAATTCGGCGAATACTCTGGCGTTCGTGGGCGGCGGCAACCTGGGGCATACAGCTTTCACCACGCTTAGAACGCCTGTGCAGAACAACGGCCAAATCTACAACGTGCTCTACACTTACAGCCACGAGTCCTGGGTCATTAACCCGTATTTTCAATACACCAATGTGCCGACCGATGCGAAGATCGGCATCACGCATGGCGCTGCGACGCGAGGAGGCGCGCTCCTGGTCACTTACAATTTCAAGCACCATATGTCGATGGCCGGGCGCGCTGAGTACATCTCAAGCACCGGCAATCTGGCTGAAAGCGCCGTTAACCTTCTGTATGGTCCGGGCAGTTCGGCATGGTCGGTCACTCTGACGCCGGCCTTTATCGATCATGGTTTTTTTGTCCGCGGAGAATTTTCACTGGTTCAAGCCCGGAATATGACGCCGGGCGCCGGATTCGGTCCGCTCGGCCTGAACCGGACTCAACCCCGCGGTTTGGTGGAAGCCGGCTTCATGTTTTGAGTCAGGGCTTCGAAAAGCTTGCAAAATTCAGGCGGTTATGCCTGTAGCTCAATTTAGACCAGAAAAGGGGCATATTGCGCAATGACACCTAAAGAAGTGATGAAGTTGATCAAAGATGAAGGTATTCAGGTGGTTGATCTGAAGTTTGTTGACCTCCCCGGTTTGTGGCAGCACTTTTCCATCTCGGCCAGGGAATTTGACGAAAGCGCATTTACGGAGGGAGTTGGCTTTGACGGCTCGAGCATTCGCGGTTTTCAGGTGATTAATGAGAGCGACATGCTTCTGGTTCCTGATCCTGGAACTGCTTTTGTCGATCCGTTTACCCAAATCCAGACCCTCAGCCTTATTTGCGATGTTCGAGATCCCGTGCACCACACGATGTATTCACGCGATCCTCGAAGAGTGGCAAAACAGGCCGAAGTATATCTGCAAGCAAGCGGCTTGGGCGAGCGCGCCTATTTCGGCCCCGAGGCTGAGTTTTACATTCTCGACAGCATCCGATTCGATCAGTCGTACAACTACGGCTACTACCACTTGGACTCGGAAGAAGGGTTCTGGAACAGCGGGAAGGAGGGCGAAAACGGCAAGAGGAACCTGGGCTACAAACCGCGATATAAAGAAGGCTACTTCCCGGTGCCGCCTATGGACAGTTTGCAGGATGTCCGCTCGGATATGATGCTGACGCTCGAGCGCATCGGAGTGGGCGTTGAAGTTCATCACCATGAGGTTGGCACTGCTGGGCAGACTGAGATTGATCTGCGCTTCGACACGCTCACGCGGATGGCGGATAACCTGATGAAGTATAAGTATGTCACCAAAAACGTCGCACGCCGCCACGGCAAGACCGTAACTTTCATGCCCAAGCCGATCTTTATGGATAACGGATCGGGCATGCACGTTCACCAGAGCATTTGGTCCAACGGCACGAATCTCTTTTACTCGAAAGGACGCTACGCCGACTTGAGCGAAACTGCTGTGCACTACATCGGGGGCATTCTCACGCATGCGCCGGCTCTGCTTGCTTTCTGCGCTCCAACGACGAATTCCTATCGGCGTCTTGTGCCCGGCTATGAGGCTCCCATCAACCTGATCTATTCGCAGCGTAATCGCAGCGCCTGCGTGCGCATCCCAGTGTACTCGCGCAGTGAGAAAGCCAAGCGGATTGAGTTTCGTTGCCCGGATCCCTCAGCTAATCCTTACCTTGCGCTCAGCGCCATGTTGCTCGCCGGATTGGATGGAATCGAAAAGAAGCTCATGCCGCCCGCGCCGATTGATAAAGACTTGTACGATCTTAGTCCCACAGAAAAGGCTGAAGTGAAGTCCACACCAGGGAGCCTCGAGGAAGTGCTCCACGCTTTAGAGAATGATCATGAGTTTCTGCTGAAGGGCGGCGCTTTCACCGAGGATTTGATTGAAACTTGGCTTGAATATAAGCGAAAGAAAGAACTGGACGCCGTGCGGCTTCGTCCGCACCCACATGAATTTGCTCTCTATTTTGACGTTTAGTCAGATTGCTGAAAGACCCTTGTAGGCTGTCATTCCGAGGGGGCAGGAGGCGACGAGGAATCTCGCAAGAGCCTTACTTTCAGAAACTTTTTATCAGGCCAAGCAAATGGGGTCTTCAAAGTAAGGAGATTACTGGGAGGGCGCCACAAGAAGCGCTGAGGTAGATGATCCGCATGGCGGGGATTCCCGGTCTTGTCGTCAGACAATGTATAAAGGCTGTGTTGAAGTAAGCCGCTGGCCTTTATCTTTCGATGAAGTCCTCGGAGTGGGTCACGAATTCCGGGTAGGCTCCAGCGCCTAGTTCAAATAGATCCATTCCTTGCAACTCACCCTCCACAGCCACGCGTTGGGGATAAAAGCGATCCAGAAGCCAATTCAGGCCGTACGTCATCGGCAGGATTAAGCCCAGCAACGTCGCTACTCCCACAAGTTGCGCCAGCCACTGCCCTGAAGGGTCGTGCAGCGAATTTGTGACTCCATTCACGGTTTGGCCGGCAAAATGAGCGAAGAGACCGAGCGCGACGACGCCCCAAATGCCGCCCACGGCATGCACAGAAATGGCGCCACCCGGATCATCGGCCACCAGCCGCAGATCAAACCACTCCACAGCAAAAACAACAAGCGCGCCGGCAATGATGCCTGTCACAACCGCGGCTTCCGGTGTGATGAAAGCGCAAGCTGCGCTGCTCGCCACGAGCCCGCCCACCCAACTATTGGCGCTCAACGAGGCATCCGGTTTGCCGAAGCGCGCGCGCGTGATCACGACGGCCGACAAGGCAGACGCTGCGGCAGCCAGGATGGTATTGATGGCAATCATCGGCACCCGGCTCGATTCAGCGCCTGTGAATAGGATAGCGCCAGCGGAATTCAGCCCGAGCCATCCCACCAGCGCCAGTAGGCAACCAAAAAGAACATAGACGACGTTATGACCGGGAATGGCAGTCGGCAGGCTGTTGGGAGAATACTTTCCTTTGCGAGGGCCGAGAATCCACGCAATGGTCAGGGCCGTCAGGCCGCCTACTGCCTGGACTGAGCTGCTGCCTCCGGCATCCACGAAGCCGTGGCCGAGTCCGTAATTCACGCCCAGTTGCGCCAGCCATCCGCCGCCCCACACCCAATGCGCAAACAAAGGGTAGGTCCAGCCCGCCAGGAGAAGCGTCGAGACGCAACTTGCCCCCAGCCGCCAGCGGTCAGATCCGCTGCCCAATGGAATGAGCGCCGCCAGTCCAACGCTGAACACCTCCAGCCACGCTACAAGCGAAGCCACAGCGTCGTTCGGTCCCACTCCTCGAAAGAACAACGGTGCGGCAGCGATCCAGTTCCATTTTCTCCCCCCTACTGTGAAGACGTGCGATGGCTGGCCGGCAATCCCTTGCCAGGCAAAACCACAAACGAAATAGGCGAGAGCCGCGACGGCGATAACGCACAACGACGACAGCATCAAGTGAGCCGCGCTGCGCGAGCGACCCAGGCCGGTATTGATCAGCGAAAGTCCGGCAATGGCGAAAGGAATGAGGAGAATGGAAAGGGCGCATAGGGTCATTCCTGTTTCAGAGAGCGCTGGAGCAGCGAGTGGCGTCACTCTGTTTCCTCACGGAAGCCGAGATGAGAACGAATCACCACCACAAGGCCCAGCGCTTCAACCCCGAGTCCCGCCAGCACAAAGCCTGCTCGCGCCGGCGTTGGTCCAAGAAGCGCCACGGCCGCTACCACAATCACCCAGCCCGCCGCCAGAAGCAGAAAACCCGCAAGTTTCATTACAAAATTCTCTGACCTCAGTCGATAGGGGTTGCTCTCCGAATCCCCCTGCCTGAAAGCTATCTCTATAAAATGTGCCCGTTGGTTGGCAGCGCCACTCTTGAACGGAGCTTGCGGCTTTGCTTCTTCTTCCCCACACTGATCGCAACCCAGAAAAGCAGGAAGCCGCGAACTCGAGGGAGCCAATTCACCCTCCACCCCAGCGTAAAACTAGCATCCGCCATAAGACCTGTCCAATCGATTTTTTTTATGGCGCTCAGAAGCCAAAACACTGATGAATACTATGCGGAATGCTTATCTCCGCCATAGAAACTTTGCATTTTACTTCCATCCCGATAACCCGCATTATGACATCCATCGAACCGACTGGACAAAAGGAGAATCTGCATGGCGGAAAACACTGCACCTGAGATGAAACCCACACTGGGCTTAACAGGGCTGACGATGAACGCCATGGCGCTGATTGCGCCAGGCGCTTTTCTCTGGCTCACTTTCTACATTCAGGCCACCACCGGCGTAACCGCTCCTTCCATGTGGCTCGGCATTTTCGTTGCTTTGATCCTGTGCCTGGCCACGGCGAGTTGTTATGCGGAGATGGCGAAACTCTATCCCGGAACCGGCAGCTCATACTACTTTGCCGAACAATCCTTCCTGAACCATGACAGGGCGTGGCGCTACGCCCGGCTGTCGAAATTTATCGTGGGCTGGGCTTCGCATCTCTATTACTGGATCTATCCCGGCGTCATGGTCGCCACCATGGGAATCCTTTGTGGATATCTGGTCGGGACGCTCTGGCCGAATTTCATGAGCGCCACCAATCCAGGCCTGCCTTTCATGATGGCGGTCGCCATTGTGTTCTCATTTCTGGTGGCGTATATCGCGTATCGTGGCGTCACCGGCTCAACCGCGGTGAATATCGCCATCAACGTGATTCAGATTGCCGCGCTGGTGCTGTTCGCCGTGCTGGCTCTGGGCTTTCGCATGAATCATCCGCCGGGCAGCGTCTCCTGGCAGTTTGATGCCGCTTCCGGAGAGGCTTACAACTACGAGTTCGCAACCCAGAAGACCGTCGTCAACGGGCAGCCGACGGAAACTGTGATGCGCGATTCAGCGGGCCGTCCGCTGCCCAAGCTTGACTCTGCCGGAAAGCCAGTGCCCTATCACGTCAGTTATCCTACGCGGGATAGCAACGGCAGCTTCCTGACCCATCCCGACGCCGCCTCCGTGGTGGGCGTCCACAATTGGGGCTGGGTATTTATCCAGGCCACCGTTGCCATCCTGATTCTGGTGGGATTTGAATCGGTGACGGCGATGGGCGGCGAGGCCAAGAATCCCAAACGCGACGTGCCCATTGCCGTCATCACTTCGTTGCTGGTTCAGGGGGCATTCTGTTATCTGTTCGAGTACTTCGCCACAAACTATTTTCTGAACAGCGGTTATACCATGCAAAGCGCCTCAGGCTCTGCCGCGCCGATCGGCGACATGATGATCATGGTGGGTGACGCGCTGCTGGGCCCGGGACGAGGCCGCATCTTCATGTTATGCGAGGCGTTCACCGTGTTCCTGGCGCTGATCGGCACGACGCTCTCGTGCATGAATACCGGCGCGCGTGTGACTTACGCTATGGGCAAAGACCGGGAAGTGCCGGAGCACTTTGGCTTGCTGCACGGAAAAAACCTTACTCCTCACCGCGCCATCTGGACGCTGGCGGGAATTTCGGCTCTTGTCGGCTGCCTTGCGCTCTCGGTCGTGTTTGGAGACGTCGGAGCGCCCACAGACGCCGCCATCCAGGCATTGCCGCACGGCTTCTGGTCAAGCTTTGGTTATACGAGTCACGCTTCCATGGCGGCGCTTCCCAACACGCTGCTCACCGTGACGCTGGCTTCAAACTTCGGTACGTTCTTGCTGTATGGGTTGAGCTGTGTCATCTGCATCTTCGCATACAGCCGCCATCCGAAGTACAGCTTTATTCGCCACAAGGCTATTCCGGCATTTGGATTGCTGGCGAACCTGGCGTGCATGGCGTTTTATCTGGTAGGGCCCTTTATGGGCTATGGGACCAAGATGGAGCCGCTTCTGGCTCTGGGCGTTGCGCTGGTCTGGGCCATCTACGGCGGCATCTACTTTGTGCGCTCCAGCAAGACCACAGGGCGCACCGTGTTGATTGAAGGTCGCGCTCGAACGACAGCGTGATGGATAGCGCGCGAGCAACAGCCGGCTGTCTTATAGTAGGGATTTGGGGGCGGGCGTCATCCCGCCTTTTTTTTCAGGCGTGAGCGGAGTCAGAATAGATCAGATTCCGAGGGCCTGATATCCGCACCGATGAGCGATTTCCTCGCGGTGCAAGTTTCAGTCGATGTTGGATTTGGAGTTTACACAGCTCTCTGACCCTGGGCGAACGCGTGAGCAGAACGAGGACTATCTCGGTTATCTGCTTCCTGCGACGCCCGCGCAGGCGCGCGCTCACGGCTGGCTCTTTGCCTTAGCGGACGGCGTCGGCGGCCAACAGCAGGGTGAGGTGGCGGCGCGCATCGCTGTTGAGACTCTGCTGGCGGGCTTTCGGGAATCGAGCGTCCGGGAGCCGCACGCGGCGTTATTGCCGCGCCTGGTGCAGACGGCCAACGCCCGCGTGGTCGATGCCGGACTCGCCAGCGGCGCGGCCATTGCTACAACCCTTGTTGCCTGCGCGCTGCGCTTTGACCGGGTGGTGGTGGCTCATGTGGGAGATTCGCGGTGTTACCTGATTCGGCGCAATCGCGCCACTGCGCTGACCCGCGATCATACCCTGGTGGACGAACAGGCGCGCATGGGACTGATCTCTGCCGAAGACGCCGCCCACGCCGCTACCCGCCACGTTCTAAGCCGCTCTCTGGGCAGCGGATTGTTTGTTGCCGCCGATGTGGCTGAAAATCAGGTGACGGCCGGCGATGTGCTCCTGCTTTGCTCTGACGGGCTGCACGGGTCGGTTACAGCCCAGGAAATGGCCCGCGCCGTCAGCGAGACGAACACCCTGGTTGACGCAGCCGAGAAGCTTCTGGAACTTGCCAACCAACGGGATGGCAGCGATAATATCAGTGTTCAGCTCATCCGTGTTCGAAACGTCGAGCGCATGGGCATGTACCGCGGGCGCCCGTATAAGCTTCGCTGATTCAGCCACGCCGCCGGTTTCCCGCCGTTTGACCCCGACCGGGCAATGACTCCGCTTCATCCTGGCGACCAACTTGATCACTACCGCATTGAAGGCGTTGCAGCCCGCAGCGGCATGGCCTCGATCTTTCGCGGCACGGACTTGCGCACGGGCCGACCGGTTGCCATCAAGGTTCCGCACCCTGAAATGGAGAGCGATCCGGTTTTCTACGAGCGCTTCGAGCGCGAGGCGGCGATTGGCAAAAAGCTGGATCATCCCGGGGTGGTGAAGGTCTTTGCCGACGACGATCGCAGCCGGCTCTATATGGTGATGGAATGGGCTGAGGGCCGCTTGCTGCGCCAGATTTTGAACGAGCAACGCAAGTTTTCCCCCGAGCGCGCCGTGCGCATCGCGCTCAGCATCTGTGATGCGCTTGATTATATCCACAGCCACGGAGTGGTTCACCGCGATCTGAAGCCTGAAAACATCATGGTGGATGCCGACGACCACATTAAGATCATCGATTTCGGAATTGCCGGCAACGCTGGATCGCGCCGGTTGACCTTTGCCAAAATCTCCCAGATTATGGGCTCGCCGGATTACATCTCCCCCGAACAGGTCAAAGGAAAACGCGGCGATGCGCGCAGCGACCTGTATGCCCTGGGGGCCATGCTTTATGAAATGCTGACCGGCAAAGCGCCGTTCCAGGGGCCGAATCCTTTCGCCATTATGAACGACAGGTTGCTGAACAATCCCGTTCCGCCGCGCGAGATTGATCCTGCCATTTCTCCTCAGCTTCAGGAAATTATCTATCGCGCTCTGGAGCGCGACCCCCGAAAGCGCTACGCCAGCGCCCGCGAGTTTGCCTGGGACCTTGAGCATCAGGACCAGGTCGGGGTGGCCGACCGTCCTGAGCTCCGCGACTGGAAACAACGACGGTCGCCATGGGCGCGAAGGGTCTTATTCTATTTTTTGCTGGCGATGATCCCGGTGGTGATTTTTGCGCTGCTGCTCTATGTGGCTCGGCACGCGTGAGCGGCTCAAATGGAATCTCGCGGGCGAGTAGATCTCCATGGGTCTTGAAGCGGAGCCTTGCAAAATCAGCTCGGAAATCAATTGCGCTGTAATGGGCGTCAGCAAAATTCCGTTGCGAAAATGCCCGGTGGCAAAAACCAAGTTGGTTATTTCTCCGTATCCGAGGATCGGCAAGTGATCTTCGGTGTCGGGTCTCAATCCTGACCATGCAGCGCGGAAGCGGAGTTCCTTCACCATCGGCGCTATCCGAACGGCGCCTTTCAGAATGCTTCTTAATCCCTCGCCCGTCACAGCCTTCTCGAAGCCTGCATATTCCATGGTGCTTCCCGCAATGACTCTTCCTCCTGACCGGGGCACCAGATAATGATGGGCAGCCCGCAGGACAAAGGGAAAATCCGTTGCGCCCTCAAACTCCATCATCTGTCCGCGGCAAGGCTTGACCGGTAGCGAAATGCCGAGTGTTGAGGCAATTTTCCCGGACCAGGCGCCCGCCGCCAAAACGAACTGCCCAGCCGCGTGATGGAAGGGAACGGAGCTTGGCTCCGCACAGGATTCAACGCTCTCAACCTCCCCATTTGAGGTGATCAGCCGAGTGACCTTGGCGTGAGGATAGAAGCTGACTCCAGCTCTCAGGCAGGCTTGTTCCAGCGCCTCCATCAGCCGCACATTGTCAATCCAATAGTCTTCGGGGATGAAAAGGGCTTCACGGATTTGGCTTGAAAGCTGAGGCGAGCGTTTGCGCGCCTCCTCGGGCGAGAGGCGCTCAACCTTCAGTCCGGCTTTCGTTTGTGCTTCGTGGATTTTCTGAAGGCCATGCCGCTGGGTCTCATCGAGCGCCGCCATCAGCGTGCCTTCTCGCCGCAACCCCACTTTGCGGCCGCTCAATTCTTCAATCTCTGCGACAAAATCCGCGTAAAGATCGCGGCTTGCCGCGCAAAGTTCATAAAAAGGGTCGGGTTGGGTGGTCTCGCCTTGCGGCGCAATCATGCCGGCGCCGGCGCTGCTGGCCTCCGCTCCGGGCTTCCCCTGGTCGAAAACGCTCACCCGAATCTTCTGTTGCGCCAGCCGCAGCGCGATGGAGCAGCCGATCAAGCCGCCGCCAATCACGATGACGTCATGCGTTTCCTTGTTAAAGACCATCAATCAAAGTTTAGCCTGAACCTGCGGCTTTTGCTCGTTACGGGTCGCTTTTGTTGGATCAAAATGCTCTTGTAGCGGCGGTGTCCCTTCGCTCCGCTCAGGGCAGGCTCTCACCGCCGCCTTTATTTTTTTCCAGAAGGTTCTCTACTACAAATGGTCAAAATGTGTGCGGCTTGCACAAATTTTCCTTGCGTGGCACGGGCGTCCCGCCCGTGCCCACGGCCGAGACGGCTGTGCCACAAAGGGTCAAGAGAAGATATAAAGTTGACCGCCGCACGCGAATGTAATATATTTAGAACTCCTAAATATTATGAAATCCGCGTCATCTGCCCGGAAGAGTGAGCTGCTGTCCCCCTCAGAGCACATCGCGACAGGGCTTCACAAAATCGGCCTGGCCATTCGCAGCCAGGCCTGGCAGAAGGCAGGTCAGCGCGGGCTGACGCCAACTCAGGCGCAGATTCTGATCCTCCTCGAAACGCGGGAGGCTCAAGGCGCAAAGACAATCATTTCCGACGCGGCGGCGGCGCTGGCTCTCACCGTCGCAACGACGAGCGATGCGGCGGCTGCTCTTACGGCCAAGCGGCTGATTGCGAAGCAACGCGGCGCGCAGGATGCGCGCGCGGTTTTTCTCCGGCTGACGAGCCGTGGGAAACGCGCCGCCCGGCGCGCCGCCCTCTGGTCAGACTTTTTGCTTGAAGCCGCTCAGACGCTTTCCCCTGAGGAGCAGGGAGTCTTCCTGCGCGCGCTCGTTAAGATGATTCGCGGCCTGCAGGAGCGCGGGCAAATTCCAGTTTCGCGCATGTGCGTCACTTGCCGCTTCTTTCGGCCCCATGTGCATCAGGACCCCGAGAAGCCACACCATTGTGATTTTGTGGATGCGCCCTTTGGCGATCGCCATTTGCGGCTGGAATGCCCGGATTATGAGGCGGCTTCACAGGAAGCGGTCTCGCGCGGGCAAACGACGGTGAAGCTCGGACTTTACACCCAAAATCAACGCCGAGAAGGAGGAAAATCATGAGTCAAACGCCCACTCCCGGACCCATCGCCGGGTACACTTATGGGACCAACGCGGTTCACAAATCGCCGATCACGCTTCAGGAATTCGACCTGCTGAAGCAAACGGTTCTTTTCACCGAAGAGGACGTAAAGTATCTGCGCATGTCTGGCGAGGTGTTGAAGGATCAGGTCGAGCAGGTCTTGGAAGTGTGGTATGGCTTTGTGGCTGCCAACAAGCACTTGCTCCACTACTTCGCGCGAAAGAAAGACGGCCAGCCCGACGGAGACTACCTGGCGGCCGTGCGCAAGCGCTTCGGTCAATGGATTCTGGATACAGCGGCTGCAAACTACGACCAGAAATGGCTCGACTACCAATATGAGATCGGGCTTCGACATCATCGCAGCGCCAAAAACAAAACCGATCGCGTGGAGTCCGTCGAAAACATCAACTATCGATATCTTCTAACTCTCATCTATCCGATTACCTATACGCTGAAGCCTTTTTTGGCCAGGAAAGGGCATGGCGCTGAAGACGTTGAAAAAATGCACCAGGCCTGGGTCAAGTCGGTGATTCTCCAGATCACGCTCTGGAGCCAGCCTTACGTCAAAGACGGGGATTTCTAACGGGCCTTATTTGTGCGGGGTCGGCCAGAACAGATTGTCAAGACGCAGCTTCAGAGCTTGTCTGAAAATGGAGTTGTAGCGGCGGTGTCCCCACCGTCGGTTTTTATTTTCAATTGCTCGGGCATGCGGGACATCGCCGCTATGGCAACCTTCCCCCGCCTCGGGCCCCCCAAAGAGGAGAGGATTGGGTGAGAGGGCTCCCTCCATATCAAGATCAAGGAGGGGTTGGGGGTGGTTAAAATTATCTGGGACACTATACTTCATCGCCCAGGCCCGCGAAGGTGAACCATGCGAAAAGTCGTCGTGCTCCAACACGCGGAATGCGAAAAGCCGGGGTTGATTGCCCAGGCGCTCGAATCCCGGGGATATGCTCTCGAAACCATTCTCACCCCGGCGGGTGAGCCCGTGCCGACGGACTTGAGCCAGGCGCAGGGTCTTGTGATCATGGGCGGCCCGATGGGCGTCTACGAGCATGATCGATATCCCTTCTTGCGCGATGAGATGAGATTAATCGAACGCGCCCTGTGCGAATCGAAGCCCATTCTGGGCGTCTGCCTGGGCAGCCAATTGCTGGCCGCTGCGCTGGGCGCTGAAGTAAGAAAAGGGCGGCAAAAAGAGATCGGCTGGCATTCGGTCATCTGGGCTGCGTCAGCCTTTGAAGACGCGCTTTTCAAAGACCTCGATCCTGAATTTATGGCCTATCACTGGCATGGGGATGTTTTTGACGCGCCGAAAGGCGCCATTAGCTTGGCTTCCTCCAAACTTACTGCGTGCCAGGCTTTCCGCTACGGTGCGAACGCCTACGGGTTTCTCTTTCACATGGAGATCGTGCCGGAAATTCTGGATGGCATGATCGGGACATTCGCTGACGAGCTAAAAGAGGAGGGCTTGAGCGGGGATGAGATTCGCCGCCAGGCGCAGACATACCTGCCCAAGCTTCAGGCCATTGGAAAGCGCGTATTTGAAAGATGGATAGGGCTGCTGAACTGCCGCGAAAAAATATAAAGTCTCATTTTTCCCAACCCCTCACCCCTCGCTTTTATCTGTTCGGTGACGAAGGCGGGCGAAGAGGAGCTTCCAAAGCTCGCGCACAATGCGGGCTTAAATCTCGCGGTCGGCGCTGCGTTCTTCGGCCAGGTCTCGGAATTTGCTCTCCATTTGAGTCTCGTAGCGCCGGTAAGCCGCCAGGTCTCGTTCGCACGCTCGCGGATTCTTTGGGATTGCGACCGGCCCGGAGAGTCCCAACGCGGCAACCTGGGCCGCGAATTCTGCGCGCTCCTTCGAGCCAAGGTTGATGACGCCGCCATTGATTTCAACGGCGCCCCGGTCAAACAGGTCTTCCAGCACTTTCGGCTTGCCTGTCGGCAGCGCCACCGTCTCGGTGGCCTCGTCTTTCGGAATGAAATCTGCGGGGAATGCCCGAAGTTGGCTCTTGTCAAACTCTTCCCAGATTTCTTCGGCAATGGTGCGCGGGCTGGCGCGGTCGCGGCGGGCGGTGATGCGACGCTCAGCTTGCTTTTTGAGTTCCACTTCTCGGATTTCTCGGTAGAGCAGCGCCATCTCATCGTAAAGTTGGCTTCGGATTTTCTCTCGTTCCCCTTCTTGCCCTATCCCCAGGAGCTCCAGTGATGAATCATCAACCTCGATTCGGGCGAGATCATCAAACTCCTCTAACAGCGGTCGGGATGATCTTTTGGTTAGCGCATCGAATGCTCTTTCCAATCGTTCCGTGTCAGAGGGACCGGACACGCGAACATCTGGAACCAGCATCATTCGCGCATCTACAACTTCCGTGTCCAGATTGCCTTCTCTACCCACCTGGCGCCCGTAAAGGTATTTCGGTTCTGCGCAAGAATTAGTAAGCGACCACATTTTAGGCTGCTTTTCTGATGATGACGAATACTGTCCGGGTGACTGCCATGCGCGGCGCCTTCAGAAGCAGGTAGCGCAGGTTTTTGTAGCC
>CADDZJ010000016.1 GCA_902812415.1 Acidobacteriota bacterium | reverse complement strand
GCTCTTCGTCTATTATTGACAGGCAACAACAATAAGGATACTTTCACTCTTCTGAATCGGAGGGATGCTTTGCATAGGGCGCGGCAGGTGGCTGCCCTCTCCGTGGTTCTGACGCCGCGGGACATCGTTTGGCGCCATTCTGGTCCAACAATGTAAAGCAATCTCCTCGTGTGTTAAGTAAATATCTGAACTGAACCCACGGGCGGGACGCCCGTGCCACGTTAGTGACACATGACTGGGGAGGAACCTGTGCCTACGCTGTTGCGAATTCCATGGTTACGGAACTTGCGTCTTTTGGGGCTAGCGACCCTCTGTGGCGTAGTCACCCTTGGCCAGGCTGCGCATCCGACCAGTTCTTCGACGCTGCCTCCGCCAGTGCACCTCACCGCCGAGCAGGATCATCAGCGGATGATGCATCTGCTGCACATCAAGTCGCTACGTCCGGGAGCCGATCCCAATCATCCTGACGCGCCGAATGCCGTGAACTATGATGAGTCGAAGGCCAATCCCTACCCACACCTGCCCGATCCGCTGGTTTTAAACGACGGCCAGCGGGTCACCACGCCTGCAATCTGGTGGCACAAGCGCCGCCCGCAGATTGTGCAGTATTTCAACGAAGATGTTTATGGCCGCGCGCCCAGGAACACGCCCCGAGTGAACTGGGAAGTCACCAGCACGACCCGTGAGACGAACGGCCCCATTCCCGTGATCAGCAAGCATCTCATCGGCCACGTGGACAACTCTTCATACCCGCTCATTACGGTGAATATTCAGTTGACGCTGACGACGCCCGCCAATGCGCCGAGTCCCGTTCCGGTGATCATGGAAATGAGTTTCGACCCCGCATTTCTGCGCATGTTTCTGGCGCGGATGGCCGCCCGTGGAGTCAAGCTTCCGCCGCCAACCCCAGGACCCACCTGGCAGCAGCAGGTTCTGGCCAAAGGCTGGGGCTACGCCATCTACATCCCCACCAGCGTTCAGGCCGATAACGGTGCGGGTCTGACGGAAGGCATCATCGGCCTGTGCAATAAGGGCCACCCCCGCAAGGCGGATGATTGGGGAGCTTTGCGCGCCTGGGCCTGGGGCGCCAGCCGCGCGTTGGATTATTTTGAAACCGATAAATCGGTGGACGCGAAGCATGTTGGCATCGCAGGCCACTCGCGCAACGGCAAGGCGGCGCTGGTGGCCATGGCGTATGACCCGCGCTTCGCCATTGCCTACATCAGCTCCTCCGGCATGGGCGGCGCGGCTCTTTACCGGCGCAATTTTGGCGAGCGTCTGGAAAACGTGGCAGCTATCAACGAATACCACTGGATGGCGGGCAACTTTCTCAAATACGCCGGTCCGCTCACGGCAAACGATTTGCCGGTGGACTCCCATGAACTCATCGCCTTGTGCGCTCCGCGCCCGGTATTCATCGGGGGCGGCGCAACTCAAGGGGATGGATGGGCGGATGCCAGAGGCATGTTCATGGCTGCCGTGGGCGCAGGCCCGGTTTACGAGCTTCTGGGGAAGCACGGGCTCGGAGCTACGCAGCTTCCTCCCATCGGAACGCCATTGATCAGCGGCGACATCGGCTTCCGCCAGCATCATGATGGCCATACCCCCGGCCCTAACTGGCCCACCTTCCTGAAATTCGCCAGCCGCTACCTGTAAGGTCTTGCGCCCTTCAGCAATACCTGCTGGGCATGGCCGTACCCCAGCGCCTCAGTTCTGATCGGGAATGTGGTGTAGACTCGGCAACTGCCTAAATTGATTCCAAAGGACTTGGCGCTTTTCTACCAGGCCCTGTGACGAACTTGGGCTAGGGTTATATTCCCCTATTCGAATTTATAGCAGGAATAAAAAACATTGATTTTGAAAATGCTGCCAAAAGCCTGCATAATGATCAAGATAGCGAGGGGATAGGTGCATTTCTATGGCTAAGGTATCAGACGCAAACTGTAGCACTGCGGAGGCTCACTACCCTCGAACCCTCACTTACGGTTTACCCCCAGCCCAAGGGCTTTACGACCCTCAAAATGAGCGCGATGCCTGCGGCATCGGGTTTGTAGCCAATATCGAGGGGCGGAAGTCTCACGAGATTATTACCAAGGGCATCCAGATTCTCATTAATCTGACCCATCGCGGAGCCTGCGGTTGCGACCCGGAAACCGGCGATGGCGCCGGCATTCTGATTCAGATTCCTCACGTCTTCTTTGAGCGCGAATGCTTGCGCCTGGGCTTTACGCTCCCCGCGCCGGGGGAATACGGCGTCGGGATGGTATTCCTACCCGTCGCTCCGCAAGAACGAGCGTTGTGCGAAGGCATTCTTGAAAAGATCGTGCGCGAGGAAGGGCTTTCCGTCCTGGGCTGGCGAGATACACCCATTGACGCTCGCTCGATCGGTCGCCTGGCACGCAGCACCCAACCCTATATTGAACAGATTTTTATCCGGTGCGCCCCCGGCATGGACGTGGACGCACTCGAGCGCAAGCTCTACGTCATCCGCAAGCGCGCGGAAAATGAAATTGCAAGGAGTGATTTCAAGGAGAAGGGTTTCTTCTATATCCCGTCGCTTTCCGGGCGCACCATCGTTTACAAGGGCCTGTTATTAGCTCCGCAGATCGCTCATTTTTACAAGGAGTTGTCTGACCCGGAAGTGATGAGCGCACTTTGCCTTGTCCACCAGCGCTTTTCTACCAACACGTTCCCCACGTGGCACCTGGCGCACCCTTACCGCTACATTTGCCACAATGGCGAAATCAATACGC
This sequence comes from Acidobacteriota bacterium, assembly GCA_902812415.1. Lineage (GTDB taxonomy): Bacteria > Acidobacteriota > Terriglobia > UBA7540 > UBA7540 > RH2-MAG17b. The sequence goes on along the minus strand of CADDZJ010000016.1, from coordinate 56,013 downwards.
TGCGCGGCAACATCAACTGGATGCACGCCCGGCAATCGGTGCTGGCTTCGCCGCTCTTTGGCGAGGACATCAAGAAGCTGATGCCCATTATCACGCCGGGGGGCAGCGACTCAGCCATGTTGGATAATGCCGTGGAGCTCCTGGCGCTTGCCGGCCGCAGCCTGCCGCACGTGCTTTCCATGCTGATTCCCGAAGCGTGGGATAACGATCCCACCATGCCGGAAGATGTGCGGGCATTCTACGAATTCCACGCCTCGCTCATGGAGCCATGGGATGGACCGGCAGCAGTAGCCTTTACCGATGGCCGTGTGATTGGCGCCAAGCTTGATCGTAACGGCTTGCGGCCTGGACGTTATCTGGTAACGAGCGATGGACTCGTGATCATGGCTTCAGAGGCTGGCGTATTGCCGGTGAAGCCTGAAACGGTGCGCATGAAGGGGCGTCTGGAGCCCGGGCGGATGCTGCTGGTGGATACGGAACAGAAGCGCCTGATTTCTGATGAAGAAATCAAGAAACAACTGGCGGCGCGGCAACCTTACGCCCAATGGCTCAAGGAAAATCGCATCACGCTGGACCACCTTCCGGCGCCCACCAATGTGAAGGCGACGGATCATGAAACCATTCTGATGCGACAGCGCGCCTTTGGCTACACGGATGAAGACTTGAAGTTCATTCTCGGCCCCATGGGCGAGAAGGGCGAAGAGCCGGTCGGCTCGATGGGCATTGATACACCGCTCGCCTGCCTTTCAGACAAGCCGCAACTGCTCTTCAACTACTTCAAGCAGATGTTCGCGCAGGTCACGAATCCTGCCATTGATCCGATCCGCGAGGACCTGGTGATGTCGCTCAACAGCTACATCGGCTGCGAAGGCAACATCCTGGAAGAAGCTCCGCGCAACTGCCACACGCTCAAGCTCCGCCACCCCATCATCACCAACTGGCGACTGGAGAAGCTGCGCCGCGTCAGTTGGGGCGATTTCCTGGCGACGACGCTTCCCATGCTCTTTCCGGTGGAAGGCGGAGTTGAAGAACTGGAAAAAGCCGTGGATCGGCTTTGCCAGCGGGCGTCGCTCGCGATCAAATCCGGTTATACGCTGCTCATCCTCTCCGATCGCGGCGTGGATGAGAAATACGCACCCATCCCGAGCCTGCTGGCGCTTTCTGCCGTTCACAATCACTTGGTGCGCGAAGAGACACGCAACCAGGTGGCGCTGATTGTTGAATCCGGCGAGCCGCGCGAGGTGATGCACTTCGCCTTGCTGCTCGGTTACGGCGCCAGCGCGGTGAACCCCTATCTTGCCATCGAGACGCTGGAGGATCTCTATCAGGAGGGCTATTTCCCGCCGGAATACAATTTTGACAAAGTCCTGAAGAACTACATGAAGGCGGTGGACAAGGGTCTGCTGAAGGTCTTTTCCAAGATGGGGATTTCGACGCTTCAGAGCTACCAGGGCGCGCAGATTTTTGAGGCCATCGGCCTGAACCGTTCGCTCGTGGAACGCTATTTCACCGGGACAGCTTCGCGCATTGAAGGCGTTGGCATGGAGGTGCTCGCCCGAGAGGCGCTGATGAAGCACGAGTTTGCCCTGCATCCGCCCAGCGAGTCTGACACAGAATTGCGGGTGGGCGGCGAATATCAGTTCCGCGTCCGCGGCGAGCGCCATCTGCTGAATCCAACCACCGTCAGCAAGCTGCAACATGCGGTGCGGCAGAACCGGTTTGAAACCTTTCGGGAATTTGCGGATACCATCGATCAGCAGAATCGCGAGTTGATGATGCTGCGCGGCATGCTGGATCTGAAACCTGCCGGACCGCCGATCCCGCTCGATGACGTGGAACCCGCTTCGGAGATTGTGAAGCGGTTCGCCACAGGCGCCATGTCTTTCGGCTCCATCAGCAAAGAGGCGCATGAGACGCTGGCAATCGCCATGAACCGGATCGGCGGAAGATCGAACACCGGCGAAGGGGGCGAAGACGAAGCCCGCTACAAGCCTGACGCAAACGGCGACTTGCGCCGCAGCCGGATCAAGCAGGTGGCCTCGGCCCGCTTCGGCGTGACGACCAATTACCTGGTGAACGCCGACGATCTGCAAATCAAAATCGCCCAAGGCGCAAAACCAGGCGAGGGCGGGCAGTTGCCTGGCCATAAAGTGGATGAAGTCATCGCGCGCGTCCGCCATTCGATTCCCGGCGTCACGCTGGTTTCGCCGCCGCCGCACCACGACATCTATTCCATCGAGGACCTGGCGCAGTTGATCTATGACCTCAAGATGGTGAATCCGCAGGGGCGCGTTTCGGTGAAGCTGGTGGCCGAAGCCGGCGTGGGCACGGTTGCGGCCGGCGTGGCCAAGGCGCATTCGGACGTGATTTTGATCAGCGGCTACGATGGCGGCACCGGCGCTTCGCCCATCAGTTCGATTCGCCATGCGGGCATTCCCTGGGAACTGGGCCTTGCAGAGACGCAGCAGATTCTGGTGATGAACGATCTGCGCAGCCGCGTGCGCTTGCAGGTGGACGGCAAGCTCCAGACCGGGCGCGATGTCGCGATTGCCGCGCTGCTTGGGGCGGAGGAATTCGGCTTTTCCACCGCGCCGCTCATCGCCATGGGCTGCATCATGATGCGCAAATGCCATCTGAACACCTGCCCGGTCGGTGTGGCCACGCAGGACCCGGAATTGCGCAAAAAGTTTCAGGGGCAGCCCGAGTACGTGGTGAACTATTTCTTCTTTGTGGCTGAGGACTTGCGCCGCATCATGGCCGAACTGGGCTTCCGAAAAGTGGATGAGATGGTGGGTCGCGTGGATTGCCTTGTTCAGCGCAAGGACGTGGATCACTGGAAGGCCCAAGGCATTGATCTTTCATCCGTTCTCTATAATCCGCCCATGCCGGCGCATATCGGGCGACGCTGCATCACCCGACAGGATCACGGCATCGAGCGGTCGCTGGATGTGAGCCTGATCGAGCATGCGCATGACGCTATCGAGAATCGGGCGCCGGTTTCGCTGAACCTTCCGATTCGCAACGTGCATCGCTCGGTGGGCGCCATGCTGAGCGGGGAAATTGCCCGTCGTTACGGTTCCGAGGGCCTGCCTGACGACGCCATTCATATTCGCTTTCACGGCTCGGCCGGTCAGAGCTTTGGCGCGTTCCTGACCAAAGGCATTACGCTGGAACTCGAAGGCGAGGCCAACGATTACGTAGGCAAGGGGCTTTCCGGAGGACGGCTCATCATCTATCCGCCGCGCGAGTCGGAATTTGTGGCGGAAGAGAACATTCTGGTCGGAAATGTTTGCCTCTATGGGGCAACGAGCGGCGAAGTGTTCTTCAACGGCATGGCGGGTGAGCGCTTTGCCGTGCGCAATTCGGGCGCGACGGCGGTGGTGGAAGGCGTGGGTGACCATGGCTGCGAATATATGACGAAAGGCGTGGTCGTGGTGCTCGGCAAGACAGGCCGCAACTTCGCTGCCGGCATGACGGGCGGCATTGCCTTTGTCATGGACGAGACGGGCGAATTCGCGCGGGTGAAGTGCAACCGCCGCGAAGTCGATCTCGATCCAGTGGAAGACCCGAAAGATATCGAAATGCTGCTCGATCTCATCACGCGGCACAGCGAATTCACCGGCAGCCCGCAGGCGCAATGGATTCTTGAGAACTGGGAAAGAATGTTGCCGAAATTCATCAAAGTGTTCCCCCACGAATTCAAACGCGTGCTCGGTGTTCCGCGCTCCCCCGCAACTCTAAGCGAAGCGAGAGTTTAAGTTCAGAGGTCTAAGTTATGAGTCATGGGCTAAACGCGTATATACACACTCAGAACTCGTAATTCAGCACTTATAACTTTCTTATGGGCAAGGTTACCGGATTCAAAGAATTTACGCGCGAGACGCCGGAGCGCCGCTCCGTAGCCGAGCGGGTGAACGACTTCTTTGAAGTCTATCAGCCGTTCCCGCAGGAGAAGGTGCGCACGCAGGCTGCGCGTTGCATGGACTGCGGCATTCCTTTCTGTCACACCGGCTGCCCGGTGAATAACATCATTCCAGACTGGAATGACCTGGTTTACAAGGACCGCTGGAAAGAAGCCATCCGCGTTCTGCATTCCACCAACAACTTTCCGGAAATTACAGGACGCATCTGCCCCGCTCCGTGCGAGGCGGCATGCGTGTTGGGCATCAATGAGCCGCCCGTCGCAATCAAACTCATTGAAAAAACCATCGCAGAACGGGCCTTCGGCGAAGGCTGGATCGCGCCGGAGCCGCCCGCCGCGCGTACGAGTAAGCGCGTGGCGATTGTCGGCTCAGGACCGGCTGGGCTTGCAGCGGCGCAGCAATTGAACCGCGTTGGGCATTGGGTGACGGTGTTTGAGAAGGCAGACCGCATCGGCGGATTGTTGCGTTACGGCATTCCCGATTTCAAGCTGGAAAAGCAGATTGTGGACCGGCGGCTGGAGCAGATGATCGCCGAAGGGGTGCGCTTTGAGACGCGCGCTCACGTGGGCCAGAACGTGCCGGTGGATGAGTTGCGGAAGGATTATGACGCGCTGCTGCTTGCCGGCGGCGCTGAACAGCCGCGCGACCTGAAAGTGCCTGGCCGCGAGCTGAAGGGCGTTCACTTCGCCATGGAGTTTCTGCCACAGCAGAACAAAGTGAACGCCGGGGACAAGGTGGAGAACCAGATTCGCGCCACCGGAAAAAACGTAATCATTATCGGCGGCGGCGATACTGGCGCGGACTGCCTCGGCACCTGCCATCGGCAGAAAGCCAAATCCATCCGCCAGTTTGAATTGATGCCGCAGCCGCCCGTTGAGCGCCATCCGAGCACCCCCTGGCCCCTTTGGCCGCTGCAATTGCGCACGGAAAGCTCGCATGAAGAGGGCGGCGATCGCCACTGGTCGATGGCGACCACGAAGTTTACAGGCGATGAAAGCGGCAACGTCAGGCAACTGCACGGAATCCGCGTGGGTCCCCCGCCCAAATTTGAACCTCTACCCGGCACGGAGTTCACGATGGATGCCGAACTCGTTCTACTGGCGATGGGTTTCCTGGGCCCGGTGCGAAGCGGCTGCATCGAGCAACTGGGCTTGAAGCTTGACGCCCGTGGCAACGTCGCCACCGACCCAAATTATATGAGTTCCCTCCCCGGCGTTTTCGCGGCCGGCGATACGCGCCGTGGCCAGTCGCTGGTGGTCTGGGCTATCAGCGAAGGCCGCAAAGCCGCCCGCGCAATTGATCTCTACCTCATGGGCTCAACGCGGCTGAAGTAGATAGAAGCGGGCGCAGCGTTTCACATCTGATAAACTCTGCGGCCTTTCGCAATTTTCCCGATCGAAGAGCCGCAGACTTTGAAAAGCGCAAAGTCTGCACTACCGCCTACGCCGACACTTCCACGTAGGACGAGTAAGTATGGGGCTCGGGCACAGGCAGCCCTTCGAGACGCATGCCTTCCAGGTGAAGCTCGATAGCTTCGCGCATGTTCTGTTCGGTCTCTTCGAGCGTGCGGCCGGTCGACACGCATCCCTCCAGGTCCGGTGAATACGCTGAAAAGCCAGTAGAGGTTTTCTCAACAACGATCAAATATTTTCTCATTTCTTTAACCCAGCCTGCTTGAGGATGCTGTTCAACGTACCGGGAGCGAGTTCATCGTTGCCTTTTCCCGGCACCGTGACCAGGCCCTTTTTAACTGGATGCTTGTACTGGTGATGGCTTCCACGCGTCGTCACCAGATACCAACCATCCCTTTCAAGCATCCGAACCGCATCGCGAACCTTCACTCGTAGAAATAGTAGGCATAATGCTCTCCGTCGTCAACCCGGCCGAAGATGTCATTCTGAATGGGATAGCGCAGAGTTGTTTTCTTAACCCTGCGGTTTTTAATTGTTCCAAATAGGAAGACCGCAGAGTTTCTGGGATGCGAAATTCTGTGCTACCGCGCTTGGCGCTTTCCTGTGATAAGCTAAACAGGAATATCTTTGGAAAACAGAAGATAAATCATGATCTTCCACGCCTTTGTTGTACTCACCCGACCTTAACCTGGAGAAATTAGCGCCATGGCTGTCCCTGTTTTGTTGCCGACCACCGCTCGCGATGAAGCTTTTGCGGGCGTTACTTATCACATTCAGGGCGAGCTTGTGCCGGCCTTGAGCATCGAGCTTGCCGCCATGCCGATTTACTTCGAGCATCATGTGCTGCTCTGGAAAGACCCTCAAGTGCAGATTGGCATTAAAGCCATCCGAGGCGCGTTCAAGCGCATGGTGGCCGGGATGCCGGTGTTTCTGACCGAAGCGCGCGGGCCGGGCCGCATCGCCTTCAGCCGTGATGGGGCTGGGCACGTGTTCGCCATCCATCTGACGCAGGGACAATCGATTGATGTGCGCGAGCATCAGTTCCTGGCGGCCACCGAGAGCCTGGAGTACGGCTTTTCGCGTCTCAAGGGGGTGAGCAACATCCTCTTCGGCGGCACGGGATTTTTCATTGACAGTTTCACCTGCCGCGAGCATGAGGGCATTCTGTGGCTGCACGGCTACGGCAACGTTTTTGAGATCACGCTGGGAGCGGGAGAACAGATTGATATTGAGCCCGGAGGATGGATTCACAAGGATCCCAGCGTCCGGATGGAGACCATGTTCCAACGGCTCTCAACCGGCATTTTTGCCAGCGCCGGCCAGATGGTTTGGAACCGGTTCACTGGCCCCGGCCGCGTTGGGCTTCAATCGATGTATCTTCATCTGCCCACTGAAGAGTGACGCCATTCCTAACGCCGGGGCGGACGCCGTTTGCTCCTATAGGCGCAGGGTAGCACATCGATGCCAGCCTGAAGACCGCTACTGAAAAATCCGTCTCATTTGTCTCATCTGTCTCCCTCGTCTCATCCCATTCTGTTACGCTGCATCCGGGGAGGCGCGCCAGCCTCTGTCACCCTGAGCGCAGCGAAGGGTCCCGGCATTGGTTTAATACAGGGATTCTTCACTGGCGCTCAGAATGACAAGGGGCCACTTAACGCCTCAAACCCAAAGGAACGGTTCTATGGCATCTCCTGAAAAACATCGAGTCAGCGCCAGGCGGCGGGTCGCCCATCGCGGCGGCCAAAATCCACCGATTGCTCCGAAAAAAAAGAATGTTTAGGGTTGATGAGCGCAAAAAATAATCTATCCTATTGAAGGCAGGGATGTTATTGGCTTCTTGTTCGATCAGCCTTTACGAACAATTTCTAAAACTCATTGTATGTTAAAGAAAATAAACCACTTATTAATTTAATTTGTTCGTTGCACACAATCATATAGAAAACAAAAGACTTAACTTGAAAATAGGGAAATTGTTCGTCATTTTGTGACATGGAATCAGGCCAAATTGAGCAGCCCGGAAGGGGACATAGAAGATCGCCCTTCACGGCCATTCTGACGCCGAGCGCAGTGAGCGAAGAATCTCGACGATAGTGATGAGTGAAAAGTGACGAGTGAAAAAGCATTCCAAGCGCCGCAAGCGATCTTTGCGCATCACTCATGAGAAGGTGTGAAAAAATTAGGGGGCGGTTGTCATCCTGCGCGATAGCGAAGGATTCCCGCATCTTGTTTTCCGTACAATACCGGGATGCTTCACTGCGTTCAGCATGACAGATTCGATAGTTTCACACCTTCTGACTCGTCACTGCCTTTCAGATTCTTCGCTGCGCAGTGCTTCACTCAGTCTGCCATGTCGTTTTGCGACATCCCGAAAGGATGAAAATTACGCCGAGACTGGCAGGCATTCGGATCGCGTGCCGAAATATCGGAGTGTTTTTGAGGGCAGAATGACAGGCGAAGGGATTGAGCCTGGGTGAGTTATGTTAGAATTTTTATCTAGGCTCAATTCCGCTCCAATCACGGAAAGGCCCGCAAAATTTATGCCTAAAGTCGGGTTGGTCAGCTTAGGCTGCCCTAAAAACCTGGTGGATAGCGAAGTCATGCTGGGGATGTTGTTGCGCGCAGGCTTTGAACTTACGCCCGCGGCCTCTGAGGCAGAGATCATCCTGGTCAATACGTGCAGCTTCATCGGACCTGCCAAGCAGGAATCGATCGACGCCATTCTCGAAATGGCGGAACATAAGAAGGCTGGAACGGCGAAGAGATTAGTCGTGACGGGCTGCCTGGTGGAGCGCTATCGACGTCAGATTCTGGCGGAGATGCCTGAGGTTGATGCCGTGCTGGGAACGAATGAGATTGAAAGGGTTGTGGAAGCTTGCCAGATTGAAGAATCACGCCGTGAGAATGGCAGCTCCGCCGCGCCTTATCTTTATCATGAATTCACGCCTCGCGTCCTTACCACGCCCTCTTATTCCGCCTACATCAAGATCTCAGAAGGCTGCGATCACACCTGCTCGTTTTGCGTGATTCCTCAGATGCGAGGCCGGTTCCGGTCGCGCCGGTTTGAATCGGTAGTCCGCGAGGCAGAGAATCTTGTGGCGGGCGGGGCGCGCGAATTGATTCTGGTTGGGCAGGATAACACCAGCTATGGCGAAGACCTTGGGCTGCGCGATGGGCTAGCCACTTTGCTCTGCGAATTGGCAAAGATTCCTGATCTCGTCTGGCTCCGCTTCCTCTACTGTTACCCCAATCGCGTGACCGACGCTCTGATCGAGGCGGTGGCGAAATCGCCCAAAGTAGTGAAATACTTTGATATTCCCCTTCAGCACGCAAGCGGTTCGATTCTGAAGGCGATGCGGCGCGGATCGAATGGCGATCAATTCTTGAAATTGATCGAAAAGATTCGTTTGACAATTCCCGGCGTGACGCTGCGCACTTCAGTCATCGTGGGATTTCCAGGTGAGACCGAGGAAGATTTCAAAGTATTGATGGATTTTGTTTCCACCGCAGAATTCGATCATCTCGGCGTATTTCGCTACTCGAATGAAGAGACCAGCGCTTCGTTTGGCTTGCCTCATCAGGTTCCGCCGCGGATTGCTTACAACAGGCGCCGCAAGCTGCTGGCGCTTCAGCGCAGAATCTCGCGGCGCAAGCTCAAGGCTTTCATCGGCAAGCGGCTGCCCGTTCTGGTCGAAGGCCGGTCGAGGGAGACGGACCTCCTCCTACGTGGCCGGCTTGAATCTCAGGCCCCGGAAGTGGATGGCGAGGTCCTGATTCATGATTTCGAGGGACCGGAACCCGAAGCCGGGGAATACCGTTGGGCGGTTATTACTGGAGCGTCGGATTATGACCTGGTGGCGCGCCTGGAGGCAAACTATTTTGCGGACCGCTGGCCGGAGAGCAGGGAAACGGAGGCGCGCTTGAAGCTGGTCGAAATCCAGCCGGCGGCCGCCGAGAGTTATGGCAACACGCTGCCCCATTTGCAAGCGTGAAATCGAGACCAGGCCGAATCCGTTTCGTCCGTTCTGTAGCGAGCGCTGCCGCATGATCGATCTCGACAACTGGCTCTCAGGTCGTTACCGCATCTCTTCGCCTCTCACCGATGAGGGTGAGAAGAGGCAGGATAAGGAAAACGAAGCGTCCGCCGAGGAAAACCTTGACTGAGCCGCGCCCCGATGTTGCGGTTCAGGTGGCCACGGTAGGGCCGGTGGGTCATTTTCCCATTGCGCCTGGGACAGCGGGTTCTTTGGTCGGGATGGCATGCGTTGCAGTTCTGCAACGCCTTGTTGGGGATGCTCGGACTTTCTCGATCGCGGTAGCCGTTCTTGGGATCATCCTTTACGGCGTGGGCGTATGGGCTGCAAGCCGGGCCGAAAAATACTTCGGAGCAACCGATCCGGGCGCGGTCGTGATTGATGAAGTCGCGGGGCAAATATTGACGTTCATTCTGCGCCCCTTGCCGGGTTGGTTATGGTTGCTAGCAGGATTAGGGCTCTTTAGACTTTTTGATGTTCTCAAACCATTTCCAGCGCGCCGCGCTGAGCGCCTGCCAGGCGGGTGGGGCATTATGACGGACGACGTGGTTGCAGGGGCCTACAGCGCGGTGGCACTCTTTTTGTTAGGGCTTGCGATTTCATGAGCTTGTGGAAGAAAGCGGGTAAATCAGACCCATCCATGGAAAAGCACGGTTCGCTTCAAACAGGACCGACGATTACGGAAGTGGCTCCCCGCGCAGCGATCTCGGGTGGAGAGATATGCATTCGAGGCAACGGCTTCACGGAAAACGGCCTGGTCCGGCCGCAGGTGAGGTTTGGAGACAGGCCCGCCAGCGTGTTGCTGAGCTCTCCCAATCGCCTGATCGTCAGAGTGCCTGAGGGCGTGGTGCGCGGAGATGTGGTGGTCGATACCGGCTCTGCGGTGAGCGCTCCCACGCCGGTTTCAATCGGAATCAGTTTCGCGGAAAACCTTCATCCGGTTGCCAATCCGGCGGTGGATGCCGCCGGAAATATTTTTACCACTTTCAGCGGAAGCCGCGGGCAAAAGACGCCGGTCTCGGTCTACAAGATCGAGCCGAATCATACGGTGCGGACGTTTCTGACGGATCTGATGAATCCGACCGGGCTCGCCTTTGACCGCGAGGGTTTGCTTTATGTCTCCAGCCGGATGGAAGGGACGATCTATCAGGTGACTCCGGAAGGACGCCGCTCGATCTATGCTGAAGGCATGGGAATTGCGACGGGTCTTGCTTTCGATCAGGAAGGGAACCTTTACGTCGGCGACCGCAGCGGAACGATCTTCAAAATCAGCCGTGACCGGCAAATTTTTGTTTTTGCCACGCTTGAACCCAGCGTCGCTGCTTACCATCTGGCCTTCGGTCCTGATCGATGCCTCTACGTCACTGGCCCGACCACGTCCAGTTTTGATCATATTTATCGCATCCTGCCTTCGGGCGAGGTTTCTTCTTTCTATCGTGGATTGGGGCGTCCGCAGGGCCTGGCGTTTGACGTCAATGGGAATCTCTATGTGGCGGCTTCTTTGTGGGGGCAGCGAGGGATCATTCGCCTGACCCCGGATGCCAAGCCTGAACCGCTGGTCTCCGGCCAGGGCATTGTCGGGCTGGCGTTCACGTCTCACCGCACGATGATTCTGGCTTCCAATACGTCCCTCTACGAACTGGCTATTGACATCGCAGGAGTCCGGCTGCCGATTCAATAACAAGCTGGCGCGGCTGCTTTAGTTTTCGCTGAATCGATTCCGAGCTGCTCGAACTCAGGTCTTTTTATAAACGCGATCAGCCGGGCGCAGGGCTGCAACGGGCTGCATGGTTCTAGCGGGCTTCAAGGATGCTGCTGCAACTCTGCATGAGTGAGCTTCTCTTGTGTCGCAAGCGGTTAAAGAAACGACCTTATCCCAGCCGTCAAACGATTTGATTCCGCCGGCCTCGAAAGCGGAAAAATCGAGCGGCGCCGGCGGTTATGGGCCCGGCGAAGCCCCTCGTTGGGAGGATTACTCCAAATGCGTCCACTGCGGCCTGTGTCTGAATAGCTGTCCAACCTATCGGGCGCTCGGTCAGGAGATGGATTCGCCTCGCGGCCGCATCTATCAGATGATTCAGGTGGAGCGTGGCCGATTACCGCTGGGCGAAGCCTTCGTGCGCCATATGGACCTTTGCCTCGATTGCCGGGGATGCGAGACGGCCTGTCCTTCCGGCGTCCAATATGGCCGGCTGATCGAAGCCGCCCGCGGGCAAATCCAGAAATATTATCGCCGTCCAGCCGCTGCGACTTTTTTGCGCAAAGTCTTTTTCCGCGAGCTCCTGCCTCATCCGCGGCGGCTTGAGATTCTCGGCAGGCTCTTGCGTTTCTACCAGCGTTCCGGCCTGGAAAGAGCGGTTCTCGCCTCCGGCTTGCTCAGAATGATTCCGGGAAACCTCGAACACGCGGCGAGGCTTTCGCCCCGGATGGAAAAGCCATTTTTCTTTTCACGTTTGGGAACAGTGGCGCCTGCAGTCGGGCCGCGCCGATATCGCGTGGCCTTTGTGGCGGGGTGCATTGCCAATCTCGCTTTTGCAAACCTCAATGAGGCGACGCTGCGAGTGCTGGCTCGGAACGGCTGCGAAGTGGCGATTCCGCCGGGCCAGGGCTGCTGCGGAGCGTTGCATGTGCATGCCGGATGGCGCGACCTGGCGCGCGAAATGGCTCTGAAGAACATCCGCGCGTTCAATGCCGGAAACCTTGATGCGATCATCACCAACGCCGCCGGGTGTGGGTCCGTGTTGAAGGAATATCCTGAACTTTTTGAGCAGGTCGGACAGGAGCACTACGAAGAAGCCAGGCGGTTCAGCGCGCGCGTCCAAGACGTGAGCGAATTTCTCGCTGCAATCGATTTGAACCGCGACTTCGCTCGCGCCAACCTGCGAGTGACCTACCAGGACCCCTGCCATTTGGCGCATGCGCAGCGCATCCGCTCGGCGCCCCGGCGCTTGATCCAGGCCCTGCCCGGGGTGGAATTCGTCGAGCTTCCTGAAGCTGAAATCTGCTGTGGCAGCGCGGGCATCTATAACGTGGTTCATCGTGACATCGCGCAAAGCCTGTTGGAGGCGAAGATGCAGCGTATCGATGAGACCGGCGCGGACGTCATTCTGACCGCTAACCCGGGCTGCCTGCTGCAACTGCGCGCGGGCGTGGCGGCCAGCAACAAGCCGAAACGGCGCGTCATGCACGTTGTCGAATTGCTTGACGAGGCTTACAGCCGCCATCCCAAAATTGCCCCTCTTTTATAAGTCGGCAGGGCAGGCGCGGCCGATTAGCGACGCCTCCATTCAATTCCGTCTTGACGCGCCGGCGCCTTCGAGGCTGGTTTGGGAGGGTCAAATCTTCCCGCAACTGGGGAAGTATCTGGGGGCGCACTTATGGTAAGATACGGGGCATTGGAGGAACACCCATGACCTGCTACACCCGACGTGACTTCCTGAAGACCGGCCTTGCCACAGTGGCTCTCGCGGGCGCCGGAACTTTGCCGCTCAGAGCGAGCCGCGAAGCGGCGACCGAGTGGGTGACGCTCGGGAAATCCAACGTCAAGGTGACGCGTCTGGCCTTCGGCACCGGCACCTTCAGCGGGCGAGTGCAGCGCGACCTCGGACAAGATCAGTTCACGAGGCTTGTCCGTTACGCCTACGACCGGGGTATTCGCTTCTTTGAGACCGCTGAATCGTACACGGACATGCACCGGATGCTCGGGGTGGCGCTGAAGGGCATTCCGCGCGATAGCTATCGCCTGATGTCGAAGGTGACCACGCGGGAGGGCGTCGATCCGCTTCAGAAAATCGACGAGTTGCGGAAGCTTGCCAATACCGACTACTTCGATGTGATGCTGCTGCACTGGCAGCACGTGGCAACCTGGCCGCAAGACAGCATCCGGTGGCAGGAAGGCATCATGGAAGCCCAGGCGAAGCAGATGGTCATCGCCCACGGCGCCTCGGTGCACGGCCTCCCCGCGTTGCGGCAGGTTCCGGAGACCAGGTGGCTTCAGGTGGCGATGATCCGGATGAACCATAAAGGCGTGAGGATGGACGCGGAAGATTACAACACGGACGGATTGGGGAATGTCCCTGAGGTGGTCGGGTATGTGAAGCAGGCCCGCAAAGAGGATATGGGCGTGATCAGCATGAAACTGGTGGGAGAAGGCGCGTTCACAACCCGCGCCGATCGCCAGAAGTCGATGAGATTCGCGTTCAGGCACGCGGGCGTCGATAGCGTCACAGTTGGTTATAAGAATACAGCAGAGATCGACGAAGCCATTGAGAATGTGAACCTGGCGTTCGCGTAGCCGCCAGCCTGAAGCTGCAACCGAACAAATAAGGCAACCGTATAGGCGAATCGGTGTAAGCGAACTGTTTCAGGCGAGTCGTTGCCCGATCCGGTGGCCAAGACCGATTTCAAGTCCGTGGATGAGTATATCGCCTCGCAGCCCAAGGCCGCGCAGGACGCGCTCAAGCGCGTGCGTAGCGCCATCCGCAAGGCGCTACCTAGAGCCGAGGAAGTGATCTCCTACCAGATTCCCGCGTACAAACTACACGGCAGCCGCCTCCTCTTTTTCGCGGGATGGAAACAACACTACTCGCTCTACCCCGCCACGGATCGCGTCGTCGCCGCATTCAAGGCTGACCTTACCCCCTACAAGGTCAGCAAGGGCACGATCCGCTTCCCGCTTTTCAAGCCTGTCCCTGCGAAGCTGATCGAACGCATCGCGAAGTTCCGCGCGCAGGAAGTCGCCGAACGCGAGAGGACAAAGGCGACCGCATCGAAAAAATGTTAGGCTGCGTTATGGCTGAGATAGCCTCTTCCAATGTACTGGGTAAGGTCCTTGAGGAGGCGGTGCGCGAACAGAGAATCACACCCGGCAGGGCCCGCGCAGCAGCCGGCTGGGCAGCAGGATGAGGCCGACAAGAAGCGCAAACACTCCTTCTACGACAACACCCGCGAGCCGTAACGGCAATAGAAGAAGCCAGACCAAGGGGTAAAGGACCAAGGCCAAAAGCGCCAGCGGCCAACATAGCGCGAGGAGAATGCACCAAAGCAGAAACTTGACCATTATCATTCCTCCGGACTGCCTTTACTCCTTCATACGAATCGGCGCAGGCGGAGTTCCATAATTCACGCCAACCCACTGATGGGATCGCATGGATTCGTAACCGGCGTCGAGGATGCAGTTCACGATGTAGCCATCCTCGTAAGTTTCGCGGGGCGTCGCATGTTGGCGGAGACAATTAACAAAGTGGCGCATCTCACCCTGATATCCGTAGGTGAAAGCTTCTTCCGGAAGGGGCCGCGTCCAACCCGAATCGATTTCCGCTTTTTCCAGAACGTAACCCGCCGATTGAGTTGTAAACGCCCAGATCGGCGTGCTGCGAGTCACATCGGTAAAAATCGATCCCTCCGAACCGTGGATTTCATTGCGAAGATCGAGCCCGCCCTTCGTAGTCCATGAAAGCTCGCAGTGCGCGAAGCCGCCGCTTTCAAATTTCAGCGCCAGCAGAGCGTTATCTTCGCCCTGGGTCTTGTCATGGTGGACCAGGCGAGCGCCCCACGCCATGACTTCAACAATTTTGTCTTCCTTGCCAAAGAAATAACGAGCTGCTTCGATGCAATGGCAGCCAAGGTCGTTCAGGGCGCCACCTCCGGTCTTTTCCACATCCCAAAAGTGCGCGCTGTGCGGCCCTCCATGTGACTCGCGGGACCGCACCCAGAGCACGCGTCCCAGAGCGCCGTGCTCAATCATCTGCCGGGCCTTGACCACGGCGGGCGCAAAGACCTCGGTCTCCGCATAGCCGTGCATCGCGCCGGAGGCTTTGGCGGCATCCAGCATCGACCGCGCCTCTCGGTCTGTCCGTCCCAACGGCTTGGTGCATACCTGATTCCTTCCGGCGCTCGACAACATGAGCGAGACAGGGAGGTGCATCTCGTTCGGAAGAGCGATCACGTAAAGATCGATGTCGTTGCGAGCGATAAGGGCCTGAAGGTCGGTCGTGGATTCCGGGATTGACCACGCGCGGGCGAAAGCGTTGGCTCTCTCCGGCGTCCGGGAATAGTTCGCCACCACCTCGCCGCTGCGCACGTTCGCCAGTCCTTGCAGATAGAAATCGGCTACAAATCCGGACCCGAGCAGCGCAATGCGAACATTATCCATCGGGGCCTCTCATGCTTCCCTGAAAGGTTTCGTGGAAGAGCCTCAGCTCTGGAGCGTCAGCGCGCCTGAAGAATTCAGTAGCGTTGCAGGTAGACAACGTGAGTCTGCATGAATTCATAAAGTCCGTGCTTGCCATCGGCGCCTCCAATTCCGCTCTTACGCCATCCGGCGTGAAACCCTTGCATGGCCTCAAAATTCTCGCGGTTAATGTAGGTCTCTCCGAAGCGGATCTCCTGGCACGCTCTCAGGGCGACGTTCAGATCGCGAGTATAAATCGATGAAGTCAGCCCGTAGTCGGAATCGTTGGCGTACGAAATGGCCTCATCGATATCGTCGAACGTCACGATCGGGACGACAGGGCCAAACACTTCGCGGCGGATAATCTCCATGTCCTGGCGGCAATCGGTGATGACAGTAGGCTCGTAGTAGTAACCTCCATCCCGCGAGGCGCGTTTTCCGCCCGTCACCACGGTGGCGCCAGCTTTGACGGCGCTATGGACCAGGGAATCGACTTTCCGGAAGCCCGCCTCATTAATGAGCGGACCGTATTCCACCGACTCATCGACAAGCGGATTCCCGAAGCGAGTGGCTTTCATTGCGGTTGTGAGCTTATCTGCAAACTGATCAGCGACCTTCCGTTGCACGTAAACCCGTTCAGCGCAGTTGCAAACCTGGCCGCTGTTGATGACGCGAGAGGCTTTCATGGCCTTAACGGCCAAATCCATGTCAGCATCCGACATCACAATGGCGGGCGCCTTGCCGCCCAGTTCGAGGTTGACTTTCGTAATGTTTGGAGCGGCTGCCGCCATAATCGCCGAACCTGTCTCAACGCTGCCGGTAAAGCTGATCATGCCGATGCGGGCCGAGGAGGCGAGCGCCTTTCCAACCGTCGGGCCACGGCCATGGACGATGTTGATGACGCCGGGCGGCAAGTCAGTCTCGGAAACCAGTTCGCAAAACTTGACGGCGTTGTGAGGCGTTTCCTCGCTGGGCTTAATGACGATGGTGTTGCCCGTGACAAGGGCAGGAGCGGCTTTCCGGACGATAAGAAAGAAAGGGAAGTTCCAGGGAAGAATGCCGCCGATCACTCCGATGGGCTGACGGAAGAGGAGGATAGTTTCCCCAGCCCGGTCGCTTTCCAGAATTTCGCCCTCGATGCGGCGCGCCCATTCAGCCATGTAATCCATGTAATCGGCCGTGAAACCGACTTCGACGCGAGCCAGATCGAGAATTTTGCCCTGTTCCTCGGTGATGATGCGGGCAAGGGGTTCGACGTTCTGGCGAATCTTATCCGCAATCCGCCGCAGGAATTTTGCTCGTTCAATGGCGGGCTGTTTTGCCCAATCGCGTTGGGCCGAAGCGGCGGCTGAAACCGCCGCGTCCACGTCAGAAGCGTTGCTTTCAGGAACGGTGCAGATGGGCTGGCCCGTTGAGGGGTTAATCACCTCGATGCGCTCCTTCGAACCGGAAGGTGAGAACTTGCCGTTGACAAAGTTTTCGTAATGCTTCACGAGAATGCCTCCAAACGAGTTTGAAGTCTCTTCAGAATTTTCAGGCGAGATCGACTACCTTCTGGGCTTTTCCTGAATGGGCTGAACGGAAGGCCGCATCAAGAACCTCCACCACCGAGGCTCCCAATTCAGCAGAAGAACGGTTTTCTGCATTCTTGCCTTGAATCAGATCAACAAAAACGTGAAGCGGCTCGACGCAGGAGTATTCTCCGGGTTTATGATCAATAGGGATCGTTCGCCTTTCTCCGTCATGGCGATGTAATTCCAGCCGAGGGCGCTCAATATCCAGCAGTAACATCCCCTCCGTGCCGAAGACTCGAATATCCACCTGATAGGTGGACCGCGCAGGCATGATGCCCGCCCCGCCGATCATTCCCGTGGCGCCGCCCGTAAATTTGCAACTGATGGCATTGGTAAGGTCCGCGCCCGTTTTGGAAGACGTCATGAAGGCAAAGACCTCTTCCGGCTGAAGCCCGGTGACATAAAACAGCAGCGCCAGGGCATGCGTTAACTGCCCGTGAGCAAAGCCGCCGCCCCCGGCTGGATCGCTCCAGGTGCGCGGATCGGGCTTTACAGCGTCCTTCTTCGAGAACCAGAACTCTTCGCCGCTGAACAAATCCCGGGTGGCGCTGCCCATATGGCATTGCACGTGTTCAATCCTACCGATTTTTCCTTTCAGGACCAAAGCTCTGGCTTCAGCGGCCAGCGGCGTGTAGTTCCAGCCGTAGGGAATCAGAAAATGCAGCTTCTTTGCGGCGGCCTGCGAAGCGAGTTCTCGCGCTTCACGAGCATAAAGCACCATCGGTTTCTCACACAGCATATGGAGTCCGCGTCCGAGCGCAGCCGATGCGTGCTCATAGTGGAAAGGGTGCGGAGAACTGACGACGACGCCATCGAGATTCTCATGCGCGAGCAGTTCCCGATAATCCTCTGTTCCGAACTCGATGCCAAACTGTTCCTGAACTTTTCGTAACTCGTCTCGCCCCGGTCTGCAAACTGCAATAACTTTTACGTCTTTACGGGATTGAAGCACCGGGATGTGGTTCTTTACAGCCCACCAGCCCGCTCCAATGACTCCGATCCTAACTTCGGTCATGATCGTTTTCTCCTTGGGCGCGTCTGATGGCGCATTTGACGAGTAACAGGATGCGTGAACGAACTTGCGAACTACAGCGCTACTGAGGTCCGTAAATTACAACGACAATATTTCTCGCCGTGGCCGCTGTCACTTCATTTCGTTCAGGGCAGGCCCTCAGTGCTGAAAAATCGCCGGTGGGGACACCAGCGCTACAACTAAGATTCAAGCCTCACGGACCTTAACAGATCCCGTAGCCAGACCGTTTCGGTGAGATTGTCCACTTCGTTACAGCGCATCCACTCGGTCCAAACGTATTCCAGGGCGACGTAGCCGGAATAGCCCGCCTTTTTCATGGCGCGCAGAATCCGAGGGTAATCAATCGTATTTTCTTTGGACGGAGCCTGAAGCTTCCCCTTGCAGGCGCCTCGGGCGTGAAAATGAGAGGTGGACCTGACAAGAGGCTCGATTTCATCGTCCGGGATTCCTTGACAGGTGAAATGAGTGTAATCGAGGGTCAGCGTCAGCCCCGGCGTCATTTGAAGAAGGCGTTGGGCTTGAGACGGCGTTGGGGCGATAGAACCCAGGTGCATCTCAACGGCAAACGCGACGCCCACACGCGCTGCCGCTTCCACCCGCCATGCCAGTTCATCCACGCAGCGCTTCAAGGAATCTTCATAGCTCTCCTGCTCAAAATGAACTCCGGGGAGCAGGCTGACATGCTTCGCATTGCATCGCAGAGCAAACTCCAGAAGGCGCCAGTAAAATTCAGTCGCCTTCCTGCGTTCGCCTGAGGCTGGATGATTCAAAGCTTTTTCCTCAAATACAGTTCCAGGCTGCCCGAACACATCAGCAATCTCCAGTTCATGTGTCCGGAGAGCCTGCGTGACGCGCGCGGCGGCCTGGGCGGGATGACCGAGAACGTCCTCAGGTCGCAGGTGCGAGCGGCCTGCAAACAGCCCGATATCAACAGCCTCCACGCCGAGGTCGCGCGCGAGCCTCAGCGTTTGCTCCCATTCCAGTTTTGGAAATGTGTAATCCGATAAAGCGAGTTTAAGTGTCACGATGCGTTCCCCTGGGATAGTTGCTGGCGGATGGCTTGAACGCCTTCGGAAAGCGCCCGCTGTAGCAGCCAGATGTCGCCTCCATAGCCGATGCATTGAAATCCCTGCTGGAGGTGTCGCCCGGCCTGCTCAGGATTGGCGGAAAGAATGCCTACGGGTTTTCGACGAGTTTTGGAAACCTGAAGGATGCGACGCACGGCTTCTTGAAATTGAGGATGGGCGAATTGGCCGGGGATACCCATGGAAAGCGATAAATCGAGGAACCCCACCCAAACGAGATCGATTCCTTTCACGCTCAGAATCCGGTCGAGATTCTCCACCCCCTGCGCTGTTTCGATCAAGATGCCGCAAATCATGGCCTCATTTGCGGTTCGCATCTTCTCCGGCACGTCGCCGGGAAGGAAATCATCATGAGCGATGGAAAAGGCGGCTCCGCGATTCCCTTCCGGAAAATACCGGCAAGCGTCCACCAGTCGCTCCGCCTCGCTTGCGGTTTCGACCTTGGGAATGATGACGCCGGAGGCTCCGGTATCGAGCAGCGGGGCAATCAGATGATATTCATTGGCGGGAGGGCGCACCAGGGCAGCCAGATGGAGTGGGCGAGTCTGAGCAATCAGGCAGCGGATGGTATCCACACCGAATCCGCTGTGCTCCATGTCATAAACGACAAAATCGATGCCCGTGCTGGCCAGTAACCGCGCAATACCCGGTGTGCCGAATTCAAACACCCAGGTCCCCACCACAACGTCACCCTTTTCCAGGGCCTGCTTCATGGCGCGACTATTCATTTCCTATCCTCTCCTCGCGAAATCGCCTGCCATCGAGCCCGATTTGCTTCAAGCTTGGCGCGCATTCCGGGTTTCTGAAGGACTTCCCGATTGACCACGTGAGGGGGAATTTCTCCGCGCAGCGCTGTGAGAACGGATTCAACAGCCGACTCACCCATCCTGAGAAAGCATTCATCGGTCCAGCAGAGGGTATGAGGCGTCAAAATCACGTTATCCAGTTTGAGTAGAGGTTCGTCTTTGGGCACGGGCTCCTTCTCAAACACGTCAAGCGCGGCGCCGCGGATCTTTCGCTCTTTGAGCGCCCGATAGAGCGCTGCCTGGTCAACGATCGGGCCGCGTGACGCACTGATAAAATAGGCGGCAGGCTTCATCCAGGAAAGCTCGCGCTCGCCAATCAGTCCGCGGGTTTGGGCATTCAGGGGACAATGAACGCTCACAAAATCGCTCTGGCGCATCAGGGTTTCCAGATCCACCAACTTGACTCGCAAGTTGGCAATATCCTCGGGCTTCACAAACGGGTCGGTCGCCAGGTGGACCATCTCAAAGGGTTCGAGCATGCGGAACACTTCGCGGCCGATGTTGCCCAAGCCAATGGATCCGAAAGTCCTTCCGGTCAGGCCGGTGGTCTTAATGTTGGTTCGCTCTGGCCATCTTCCTTCCCGAACCAGTCGATCCTTGGCAAAGACCTCGTGGGCCAGCGCGAGCAGGAGGGTAATCACGGCGGTTGCCATGGGACGTCGAACGCCATCCGGAGTGATCGTCAGCATCACGTCATTTTCCGTGAGCGCGCGAACATCTACCATATCGTAGCCGACGCCAAAGCGGGCCAAACAAGTTAATCTTGAGCCGGCCTCAGCAAAGGTTTCATGGGTATACCGAGGAGCAAGGGAGATGACACCATCATAACCGGCGATCTGCGCTGGCGTAACCTCCGGTAGATGATTAGTGAAAAACTCCACGGAGACGCCCGGAGTATTTTTAAGCTTATGAAGTCCAATATCGCCCATGGCAAGTTCGCCGGAGGGCGTTAGAAAATCACGCGTGAGTCCGACTCGGAATGGTTCCATGATGGCCTTTCGTCAAGGGGCTGCTGGTCGGGTAGTGGGCCAGTTCGAGGTATGGGACGGGTTTGCCTCGCCATTTGTGGCGGCGTAAAGCCGCCTCTACATCAAAACTGGCTCACTACCGCTTGGCGAAATACGCAGGTTTTGGAGACTTAAGCCAAACAAGCGAAGTTTTCCACTCCTTATCCCGCCTCTTGACCATCGCGAGATCAAGAGGGGCCGTTAGGCCTCGTTTCTCTTCAAGAACGCGTCGCTTCTTGTCAGGTTCAGAGCGGTCAGCAGATGTTGCCGCATGGCATCTCCGGCAGCCTCAGGGTTGCGGGCGACAATGGCCTCGTAAATGCGATGATGTTCCTTGAAGTCTTCGCTGCGGCTTGGAACGAAATTGACGAGCTCCTTGCGCGTCTCCCACAACAATCCACTCACCATCGAGATGACTTCGAGCAGCAAGGGATTGCGAGCGGCACGGGCGATGCAGTTGTGGAACTCATATTCGGCTTCGAGATAGGCTTCCTTCTGCTCTTCCGAAAGAGAAGCGGCCATAGTTTCCAGCAGGCTCTTCATGGTTGCCATCTCGGTCTCAGACGCGCGGCTGGCTGCACGGCGCGCCAAATCCACCTCCAACAGAATCCGAAACTCAAAGACATCATCCAGGCTGATCTTCTTCATCAGCATCAGAAACGTCAAAGGGACCGAAAGCATCTTGGATGTGGATTCATTAATGTAGGTCCCGTCTCCAGGCACGGCGCGAATCACCCCAAGAATATCGAGAGCCTTGTAAGCTTGCCGCAATGAGGGACGACTCACCCCCAAGAGCTTGCACATGTCAGGTTCAGGGGGCAGTTTGCTGCCAGGCTTCAAAATTCCCCTTTCGAGGAGCATGCGCAATCGCTCCACAACCAGATGCGTCACATCCATTTTCTTGACAGGCTCTAAAACAGCGCTTAAGGCATCCAGATCAGTTATTTCGACCATAACGAAGAGCTTACCCCACTTCGCGTATTTGCAAAGTTCCACAAACGTTCAATAGCAAACAATCAAGTTGCCTATCAGAATTCTTCCTGTTGCCTTGTAACCAACCTAGCTGCATCAACTCTGGCTTCCGAAAAACATAGTGTAGTCTTGCAATAGGCACATTCAAAAGCAATAGGCCACAAATCATTGAAGGATCTTGAGAACGCTTGGCTTGGAACTCCTGACGAATTTTGAATTTTAAGATTAATAAAGAGAGCTTGACATGACTTAAAAGTTGATATAAATGTTTTCAAAAATTACGTAAGAAAGGATTACAAACTATCATAAAATAGCCACATATAGCAACACTTTTTCCCAAGATTTAGCGATTCTGATCGATGACGCGACTTCGATAGACTTCCATGGTGGTCAGCGACTGAGATCAGTTCACTTCGATGACTTGGTTTGATTGGCTGACTGGAAAGATTTCTAGAAAGAAATCCAAGAAGAAGGAGGAAAGACTCCCATGTCGAATTCAGCAAGAAAAGCATCGGAGAGTTTTCTATACGTATTCTTGGCGATTTTATCGTTGTCGGCAGTCGCATACAGTCAAGTGGATACCGGAGCCTTAGTGGGAACCGTCAAGGACGAATCAGGCGCAGTGGTTCCCAATGCGAAGGTGACGCTTACAAATAACGGAACTGGCTTCAGACTTGCCACGACAACCGGTTCAGATGGCACTTATGTTTTCACACCCATAAAAATTGGCGTTTATACGGTCGCGGCGGAAGCGACAGGTTTTCAAACCGTGAAGCGCACAAACATCACCGTGCAGGTCCAGCAGCAAGTTGTGGTTGATTTTGTTCTCCGGCCCGGTCAAGTCACGCAGACCGTGGAAGTAACCGCTGCCGCTCCCTTACTTCAAACGGAAGGCGGTTCAGTCGGCCAAGTCGTCGGCAGCCGCACCATCAATGATTTACCCTTGAACGGACGAAATTATACCTTCCTCGCGCAACTCTCCGCCGGAGTAACCAAAGGGCAGCCTGAGGGGCGGGGGATGAACGCTCATGGCACCTATGTTGCCAACGGCGTGATTGAGGCGCAAAACAACTATCTCCTTGACGGAATGGACAACAACAGCGATGTGGTTGATTTTCTGAACGGCGCTCAATATATCGTTCAGCCGCCAGTTGACGCCATACAGGAATTCAAGCTTGAGACTTCTGACTATAGCGCCCAGTTTGGCCGCGCCGCAGGAGCGGTTCTGAATGCCACAACCAGATCCGGCACCAATGAGTTTCACGGTGATGCCTGGGAATTTGTGCGAAACGACGCATTCGATGCTGCGGATTTCTTCGAGAATACAGCCAGCCGCGCCAAGTCAGAATATCGCCAAAACCAATTCGGTTTCTCATTAGGCGGGCCTGTCTATCTTCCCAGGATTTATGACGGGCACGACAAGACATTCTTTTTTGCGGATTACGAAGGCACCCGCATTCGCCAGGGCCAGTTGTTCAGCGGTCTTACGGTTCCGACGCTCCTCGAACGCAACAGCGGATACACAGACTTTCAGGATTTGATCACGGGGCAAAAGGGCACGCTGACAGATGCCCTCGGCAGGAGCTTTCCTCTTGGCACGATTTTTAATCCGGCAACAACCCGGCCGGTTAGCGCAGGCCAGATTGACCCCGTCACCGGCTTAGTAGCCCAGCAGACAGGTTATGTGCGCGACCCTTTCCCTGGAAACATCATTCCAGCTTCTCTCCTGGATTCAAACGCCGTCAGGCTCTTGAATCAATATCCATTGCCTACAAATTCAAGTCTCTTCGGGAATTTCAGCACGTCTCCGGTGCAACAGAATAATACCAATACTTTTGACATTCGCGTCGATCAAAACTTTTCTGACCGAGACACGATGTTCGTCAGAGTCAGCTATTTGGATTCTCCGGTCTCCACGCCTCCGCCCCTGGGACCTATCGCGGATCAAAGAGGCTACAATCCCGGATTTGGGATCGATACAGCGCGCAACGTGGTTTGGAGTGAGACCCACGCCTTCTCGCCAACCACCATCAACGAACTTCGAGTGGGCTTCAGCGGCATTCACATTACGCGAGTCCAGAGCAATTACAACGTGATGGGGATTCCGCAGCAATTCGGCATTCAGGGCGTTCCTCAATATTCATCCAATGGCGGGCTGCCCGATTTCAATATTGGCAGCCTGAGCGGACTGGGTGCAGGCGTTTTCATTCCGGCGATTGAATACAACACCACCGTCCAATTGACTGAAAACCTCACGAAAGTTTACAAGTCGCATACGTTCAAAGGCGGCTTTGAATTCCAACACCTCAAGGTTGCAACGGAAGAACCGCTATCGCCTCGCGGCGAATTCTACTATGGCGGCGTCTACACTTCGATTCCCACGGTCGGCGATTCCAGCACGGGGCGGGCTCAGTTCGTCATCAATCCGATGCCCTCCATCGTGCCGAACGGCATCGACAACGTGGGGGCTGCGAACGGAGTCCAGATCTCAAACTCGGCTTTGGTGGATGACGGGGCGAATTACGAAGGGGCCTACTTTCAGGATGATTGGAAGATGACTCCCAAACTCACCTGGAACCTTGGCGTGCGCTGGGAATATTTCAGCCCGATGTGGGAGAACTTCAACGCGCAGGCGAATTTTATTCCCGGAACACCATTTGCGGGGGGCGGAATTCATGATTCCGAACAACCGGAGGGATATTCCGCTTTCTCCTTCGTTTCTTAGCCTGTTGAAGCAGGATGGCATTGCCCTGGACTACACGACTAACGAAGGTATGGCTCTGGCGCAGAAGTTCAACTTCGGTCCGCGCGTGGGGTTTGCATTTCAGATCAGCCCGAAGGTGGTCGTCCGTGGCGGATACGGAATGTTTTACAACGGTTTTGAAAGCCTGGGATTTTTGCCGAATCTGGGGCAAAACTATCCCTTTAATTTCGGCCTGAGCCAGTTCGCTCCCGACAATGCACATCCTATTACTCCCGATCTCTCGATCGGTCCCTTTGAAACCAGCTTGTTGCACATGCCGTTGAATCCGGCAAACGTGAACGCCGAGGGGCTACTTCTGCGCGCAAGTCAGTACAACACGCAAACGCCTTATACTCAGTCCACGAATTTTACGCTTCAATACCAATTGACCTCGAACCAATACTTTCAGGTTGGTTACGTAGGAACATTCGCGCGACATTTGCAGATTTTTTCAGGCGCCGATCTGCCCAGCCAGATTCTTCCGCCTAATGCCAACGTCCAACAGTATGTTCCCTTTCCAGACTTCGCAGTAGGCTCAAGTTACGTCACCGATCAGGGAAACAGTCATTACCACTCCTTGCAGGCTACGTTCGAGAGAAGATTCAGCGCGGGATTATCTTTTTTAGCGAACTACACCTATGCCAAGGCGATGGATGACGCCCACGATTTGCTGAATCCCGGGGGAGACGTTTTCATCTATCGCGCTCCGCTCGTCCCTGGCTTTGGCATTCAGGGAGACTATTCGCTTGCCAATTTTGACATCCGTAATTCAGTGCATCTGAGTGGGACTTACGAATTGCCTTTTGGGCGCAGCAGGCATTTTCTCCGCAATGCATGCAGCCTGCTGAATCAGCTTGCCGGCGGCTGGCAGACGAACTGGATTTTGACGTTGCAGGATGGCTTCCCCTTTTCTATTCCTTGTTCGGTTCAAACCGCCAACGAAGGAACGAGACAGAACATCCTGGGATGGATCGGCTGCTACGCCTTGCTTGTGCCCGGTCAAAATCCCATTGCGGGGAAACATAACGTAAGCCAGTGGATGAATCCCCTGGCCTTCGCCAATCCGCCGGCTGCGACGACCATCGGGCAGAGCGATTTCGCTTCATTGGGCGGCATGGGGGACCAAGTGGCAGGACCGCGATTTCATCGTCTGGACTTTTCATTGTTCAAGCAGTTTCAGACTACTGAAAGCACGCATCTGGAATTCCGAGCGGAGTTTTTCAATATCACCAACACACCGCAATTTGGCCAGCCGTCGTTCCGTAATTTTACCAACACGGCTAACTTTGGCCAGATTTTGAGCACGAGCGACGCGCCCAATGATCCGCGACAGATTCAGTTCGCCCTGAAGTTCTACTGGTAAGATGCGGGCCGGATTTTACTGCGTTGATGCCAGCTTCATTTCAACCCAAAGTGTGTTCAAGCTTCTGACCGCGCCGACTCAGGAGGCATGATGACGCGAAGGACCATGATCTTTTCGCCCTTATTGCTCGCTACGAAGCGGTTCCAGCGGTTTCTACCAGGCTCATCCAAGCTTTCTCTGGCCTCGGATGGAAACCCGGAGGCGCAAGCCCCAGATTCGTCTGAACGGATAGTTTTGAACAACGACAACCACCGTCTGGAATTTAATCCCGAGACAGGTCAACTGATCTCGCTGCGCGCCGCGATCGCCGCTGACCAGGAGTTCGTGCCTTCCGATGACCACCATCCTGTCTTTGTTATTCAGTACCTTGGTCAGGACGCCGAATTTCACCAAATCGCTTCCACCCAGGCCAGGGAGATACGAATCCGAACGTCTCAGCAGGCTTTGGCTGAAGGCGGCCAGGAAAAGATTCTGACAGCGGATTTCAATGGGCTCGCAGGGCTTGACCTGGCCGTGACCGTGACAGTTCGGAGCCCAGCGGGTGATCCGAACACCTATTGGACGCTTACACTCCAGAATCATGCAAATCTTCTCATCACGGACATGCAGTTTCCTTTCATTGTTGTTGCGTATCGCCTGGCGGGTGAGCCCAAGAGCGAGGCGCTCCTCCAGCCTTACTCCAATGGCCGCCTTTTCGTGGCGCCCAAGCCACAGGACCTTGAACCTGACAGCCCTCACGCCTGGCAATTTCGTCCGGAGAATGGAGACACCAGCCACTATCCGGGAAGCATGTTCGCCCAATTCCTGGCCTATTACAACAATCGCGCGGGCGTTTATTTGGCTTGCCACGATGCCTCAGGATCGATCAAACTCATCAAGCCTGTCCATAGTAGTTCAGGCATTCGCCTTGGAATAGCGCACGTGGGGGATTGGCCAGCCAGTGGCGAGCGAAGTCTGGGCTATGAAGTGGCGCTACGGACTTTTACAGGTGACTGGTACGATGCAGCCGGGCTTTACCGTGATTGGAGTTTGAAGCAACATTGGGCTCAAAAACCACTCGATAAGCGAACGGATGTTCCCGACTGGCTCCTCGATTCACCGCCCCATATCATCGTGAGAATCCAGGGTCAGCTCGATATGGGGCCCGGCGAGCCAAACCGGGAGTTTCTTCCTTACCCCAAGATTGTGCCGCTTGTGGAAAATATCTCAAAAAGAATCCAGGCTCCGATTGTGGCCGTCATCATGTCTTGGGAGCGGCCTGGCCCCTGGATTTATCCTGACTGTTTTCCGCTTGCAGGCGGGGACGAGTCCCTGCGCGAATTCACGGCTTTGATGAGGGAGCGCGGCTGGCACGTGGGATCGTTCTGCAACGGAACCCGCTGGGTGATCCATCATTTTTGGACGGATTACGACGGAAGAAGATATTTCTCGGACCACCATGGAGAGGAAACCGTCTGCAAAACTCATCGTCAACAGCTTTGGCATGAGTGGTGGGACCAAACCTGGCGTCCAAGCTACGCCTGCTGCTTGGGCGTCCCCCAGACCACAGAGATTGCGCGTGGTTTCATCCGGCATCTCGTAGACGACGGGCTTGACTGGGTGCAATTCCTTGACCAGAACGTGGGATGCTCTACTTTTCCTTGCTTTGCTAAGGATCACGGCCACCCACCATATCCCGGCAAGTGGATGACAGCGGCCATGCAATCGCTCACCCAGGAGTTCCGGCGGATTAATGTGGAAGCAACAAACGCAAGTGGAGGGACGCGCAAACTTGTTTTTTCCGTAGAGCAGCCTCCCAACGAGTGCTTTATGTCTGACTTCCAGATTTGCGATGCGCGGGTGATCCCTCCCGGGCATAAGGGATGGGAAACGAATTTCATCCCTCTATATCACTTCCTCTATCATGAGTTTGTCTTGATACAGGGCGGTTTTGGCTCGGCACCTGAGCCGTATCACATGCCGATCCGAAGCGCTTATAACCTGGTGGTCGGTGAAATCCCGGGCGGGGTTATCACCGGCGACGGCCGGCTATTAAATAAAGATACCTTCAACTGGGCGCCCTGGCAGCCTCCGGTTGGAAACAATGACGACTCGCTGGAAGCTCTGCGGACTACGATCGCATTAAGGCGCGGCAAGGCCAAAGACTTTCTGGTGTTTGGCAGAATGCAACGGCCCGCCAAGGTGAGTGGCATTAAGACAATGAAATGGGAAAATGACGGCGACGTCCATGAAATCCCGGCTGTGTTCCACTCCGCATGGCGTGACCCGCGCGGCAGATTCGGGATTGTCCTCGCCAACTGGACGAAGGAAAATCAGAAAGTTCAAATCGCCGACTCAAGACTAGGCCGGGAATTTACGGAGTCTATTTCAGCGTCGGCAGTAACATCCCAGGTGAGGCGTATGAATGGCGAAGTAAGCGTCTCTCTTCCTCCCTTGAGTTGTGCATTGCTCGAAACTCGCTGACGTCGCATCCCGTTCCACACTGACATCCTGCATTTAACGAGAGCTATTGCAGGGTGTGTTTCGGCCCGCCAAGACGGTCTGTAGTCAGATCGTATTGCAGAAGTTATCAAGAAGTTGGTAAATCCTGCCTAAAATTCCCATTGACATCACGGTTCATTCGGAACAAAGTCTGTTTCCAGCGGGTGAATCGAAATCGCAGGTTTTCAGGAGGAGAAATATTATGTGGAAAGAATTCAAGGCTTTTGCGATGAAGGGCTCGGTGCTCGATATGGCGATTGGCATTATTATTGGCGTCGCCTTCGGGCAAATCATTCAGTCGCTGGTGAGCGACATCATCATGCCTCCTCTGGGGTTAGCTTTAGGCCACGTTGACTTCTCAAACTTTTTCATCAATCTTACCGGGACGCATTACACTACGCTGGCGGATGCAAAAAAGGCCGGCGCGGCCGTGCTAGCATACGGACACTTCATCAACACCATCATCAACTTCATCATCATTGCCTTTGCGATGTTTCTGGTCGTGAAGTGGTTCGCCAGTATGAAGAAGCCCGAGCCCCCTCCTGTCGCAACGACCAAGGATTGCCCTTACTGCTTCAGCAGCATCCCGATTAAGGCCTCTCGCTGCCCCCACTGCACCTCTCAGTTGGCGCCAGCGTAAAACGTCGGGGCAGGGGCGCAAATCTCGCGCTCCTGCCTCTAATGATGTATAGCCTTCAGACCGATGATGCCAATTAAAATGAGCCCAATGCAAATGATCCGAACCCCGCTGCGAGATTCGCCAAATATGTTGGGATATCGATTATGTTGTCGTGGTTCATGAAGTCCCCTACCTTCAGATTCCTGGGTGCGCTGATGGCTACATAACTTTCATACTTGGCTGATTTCAAATTCACTCCAAGGAGTCAGTCACATGTTTGACCAACTAATGGAACGCAGTGACAAGGTATGGATCTACTCGACGGGCCGCTTTGTCGAAGAGCGGCGGGCTTTCCTTTGTGACCTGAACGAACGCGGACATGGTTTGCGCACCATCCGACAGATCAACAAATTTCTGCTGGTTATTGCTGAGCGGGTGAACGTCCGGCAACGTTTGCCGATCACGGAACGGCAGATCGTGCGAGCAGCCAATGACTGGGGCTCGAAGACCTGCGCGCCGAGTTCCTCAGCCGAAACGCGCGAGACCGCGACGAAAAGGTTCATCTTCGTGGCCAAGAACTGGTTTCGTTTCTTAGGCAAGTGGCGTGATCCGGACCGCAATCCCCAGTTCAAACCGGAACTCGACAGTTTCCTTAAAGAGCTGCGGGACGAAAGAGGATATACAGACGAAACCATTTCCTCCCACCAGTCAGCACTGAACCTTTTCTTCGAGTGGCTTGGAAAACAGGGTGTCGCGCTGAAGGACGTGTCTCCGGAAATCCTTGCGGGGTATTTCGTTCAGAACAAGGCACGCGGCTGGAAGAAATCAACAGTCAAAGCATACAGTAACTCGCTACGGGCCTTTTTTCGTTACGCAAGTCGGCAGAATTGGTGCAGGACCGGATTGGCGGAAACCATCCGGAGTCCGCGCATCTATTCAATGGCCACGCTTCCGGAAGGCCCGAGTTGGGAACAAATCCAGCGTTTGATTGCCAATCTCAATACAGGGCGTGCGAGCCATATTCGCGACCGTGCAATGATTCTGCTTTTGGCGGTATACGGTCTGCGGATAGGCGAGGTTTGCAAGCTGACTTTAGAAGACCTGGACTGGGCCAATGAAAAGATCCGCATCCGACGACTCAAGAACAGGCGAATTCAGGAATATCCGCTAACCGCCGAGGTGGGCAATGCCATTCTGAAATACCTCCAAAACGTACGGCCCCGACGTTCTTCGCGCGTACTGTTTTTGACGCTACGCAAACCGTATAGGCCGATCACGAGGGGTGGTGCATCCGGTTGCATTGCCGGCCACGTTCGGGCACTTGGCTTCCGCTTACCCCACTATGGCCCGCACAGTTTGCGTTATGTTCTCAGTTCTGATTATGTTCTGAGTCTTTCTTGATCTTCTGGCTTCCGATTTAGTTCCCTTCTTGTTCAGCCCCGTTTCTATATAGCCTTTCCCTTTTACTTCTCTCTTTTACTTCTCGAGGAGCTCTGATAACTTTGTGTGTTGAATCCTCAGGCGCCGCGGGTTCTTTCCACAGGCCGTCGGCCAGGGACTGGATGAACTTCCTCCTCAATGCTGGAGCGCCGCCGGTCACTGCGCTGCGCCTAGCACGAAAAACCTGGACGGCATGCGCGAAGCCACGAGAGCGCATGATTGGTCTGCGGACGTCAGTTTTGCGGTGGTTGTGGCCGATCTGAATCTCATCGCGGATTTCCGATAAGGAGTCCTTCACTCATGTGTTTTCCAGCCTCGAAAATTATGTTCTGAGTTTTTCGTGCTCAATCGACTAACTCGTTGAATCCAGCAGACTTGCTCTAAAGGTCGCCGCATCCTCCTAACCACCTGAATCCAGGCCACTTACTCCAACTCAGAACATAACTTGCGCCACACGACTGCCACCCACCTGCTTCGTGCTGGCGTTGATCTCAACACGATCAGAGCCTGGCTGGGCCACGTTTCGGTGGATACAACGAATATCTACGCGGAAACAGACCTGGCAATGAAAGCGAAGGCTCTGGCTGCCTGCGATCCGGGAGGCGGAAGTCGCCGAAAAAGGAGGTTGCGAGACGATCTGAACCTGATGGAATTCTTGCGGAAGCTCTGAAGGCAAGTAGGCAATGAGTCCTCCCTTGGCATGTCGATGGACGGGCGATGGAGAACATCGCCCTCCATCCGGGGTTTACAACCTGAGTTCCAGTTGCCGCTTTGCCGACTGCACCTCCAGGTGGAAACCCGGATCGTATCCGAGTCGGCGATGTCTCAGGCTGAATCGAGCGCCTAGTTCATTTTAATTAGAGAATTAGCCTGCGAACATTATTGACGGTCCATTCCGCTCCGGCTAACCTGACGGAGTTCTTGGGGTGACTCTTGTTGGGTGTAGGGTAGCAGGGTCACGTTCACAATTCTGATTGCCTCGCAGCGCTGGTGAGGTGTCACCGGTGCGGCGCGGTTTTGCGCAGCGGCGTCGGCTTGTAGGTAGAAGTTGAACCTCGCAGTGTAACCTTCTGACGATGCGAAAATTCCTGAGGTACGCTATTCCAGTGCTCGCCGTGTACTTCCTGTTGGCCGGCGGGCTTTTTGTCGCAATGCTTCAGCCGCCTCCGGTGTTCGGGCGGATCATGTCGATGCTGCCGACATTTTCCTATGTTCTCTTCCCCTTCGAACCCATGTGGCTGATTGCTCGCCGAGGGCACTTGAAGATCGGCGATCCGGCGCCGGATTTCGCGCTTAAAACAGCCAACAGTTCCGAAGTTGTGCGCCTCTCTTCATTCCGTGGCCGGGAACCCGTGGTGTTGATCTTTGGGAGCCACACTTGACCGCCTTTTCGCCGGGAGGTTCCCGCGCTCAACAAACTCTACGCGCAGTACAAAGATCGGGCCGCCTTTTACGTGGTCTATATCGAAGAAGCTCATCCCACGGACGGTTGGGAGATGCCGAGCAATCTGAAGGAAGGCATTTTGATTGCAAGCGCCAAGACTTTTCACCAGCGCGACAGCGCGGCTGAAACCTGCGTGGTCAAACTCGGCATTCACGTCCCGGCACTCGTGGACGACATGCAGGACACGACCGAGCTCGCCTACACGGGTTGGCCGGACCGGCTCTATGTGATTGACCGCGAAGGCCGCGTGGCCTTCAAGAGCAGCGCCGGCCCGTTCGGGTTTAAACCTGATGCCATGGCCAAGGTGTTGCGGTCAGTCGTGGCCCCTTCTGCCAGGTGAACTGCGAAAGAGAACGAACGCTCACAGGTTAGAAGTCGGTTTGGCGTACCACGCGCCGGTATCCCGCTGCAGTTTTGCAAACTGAAAACCGGCTGAAATGTTTGCGAGGTTGAAAACAGATGAAAAAGATCTCTATCAAGACAGTCGGTGCGGCAATGCTCCTGCTGGCTTTGGCCGCGCTATCCGCAGTCCCGCTGTGCGCGCAGGAGGTCACGGCAAGCCTGCGCGGAACGGTGTTCGACCCGAGCGGGGCGGGCGTGCCGAAGGCGCAAGTGACGGCCGTCCTAGTCGAGACAGGTTTGAGACGGACGGCGATGACGGATGCGCGCGGCGCCTACATCCTGGTGTCGCTGCCAATCGGCCAGTATCGGCTGCAAGCGTCCGCAGGAGGATTTCGCAGGTTCGTCCAGGAAGGCATTACGCTCAGTGTGAATGAAGCCGCGACAGTCCCCATCCATCTCGAAATTGGTTCCTCCACACAACTGGTGCACGTGCGCGCGAACGCATCTCTCATCCAGACCTCTGCCACGTCACTTGGCATGACCGTTAACGAGCGCGAAATATTGGATCTTCCACTTAACGGCCGAAATTTCTCTCAGCTTGGACTGCTGCAACCTGGCGTTGTGCCTGTAACCCCGGGGCTTTCTCAGGCTGGAGGCACGCTGCGAGCGGGATAAGGTTATGCGGTGAACGGTCAACGCCCGGAGTCAAATAATTTTCTCATTGACGGCGCTTCCAATGACAATGCCGTGGACGGCGGGTTTGTGCTTGAGCCGCCCATTGATGCCATCGCGCAGTTCAAAGTTCTGACGAGCACGGCCAATGCAGAGTTTGGAGGCGAGGCCGCTTCGACCACCAACATTGTCACGCGTTCCGGATCGAATAATTTCCATGGCGCGCTCTGGGAATTTCTCCGCAACGACAAGGTGGACGCGGCTAACTTTTTCGAAAACGCCGATGGCTTCAAGAAATCCGAATATCGGCAGAACCAATTCGGCGCCACGCTGGGTGGCCCCATCCGCAAGGATAAGACGTTCTTCTTCGGGTACTACGAAGGCTTCCGCAACCGCCAGGGTGAAACACTCAATGGGGTTCGAGTCCCTTCGGCTCTTGAACGTCAGGGCAACTTTTCCCAGGATCCAGGGCCGCTGCTAAACCTCTGCCCAAACCCGCCTCAATGCACCCAGCCCCCGGTACCATTCTCAAACAACACTTTGCCGTTCATTGATCCCACGGCGGCCAAAGTCTTGAAGCTTTATCCAATGCCGAACGCCAAAGACCGAAGCGGCGTGTTGGATCTGTACAATGCAGAGCAGATCCTGCGCGATAACGAGGATCAGTTCGGCCTGCGCGTGGACCAGTACTTCAACCAACGCAACGCGCTCATGATCCGCTACATGTTTGGAAACGGCACACTCTTCGATCCTATTTCAACCTCCGGCGCAGGTGTGCCGGGCTTCCCGGTTGGCGAGGCCCATCGTCCGCAGGACGTGGTCGCGCAGTTGACACATACATTCTCACCTTCGTTGCTCGGTATTACGAGGCTGTCGTTCCTCCGTTACAAGTTCCTTTATGATGAGCACGAGAACCACACCTCTCCTGCTTCATTAGGGTTCCAGTATCAGCCCACGCTGAACATTGCCGCTGGCCCTCCATTCATCCAGTTCGGCGGAGGGGGATATGCAAGTATCGGAGACCCGATCACAGGTCCGCGGGACACTATTGAGAACGCCTTTGCCGCTTCAGAATCGCTCACCTGGATTCACGGCAGGCATGAGCTGAAGTTTGGTGGCGATTTCCGCCGCGATCAGATCAACAGTGTCTTCGGGATTGCCTCCAACGGGTTCTTCGTCTTTATCCCATTTCCGATCAGCAACGCGTTTGCGAGTTTTCTGGTCGGGCAGCCTTTGCTCTTTTTGCAAGGCGGCGGCAATTCGCCGACGGGCCAGGGAGATCTTTCGCGCGGGCTCCGTGGCAGTGACTTTGATTTCTACGGCCAGGATACATACAAAGTAAGCTCCCGTCTGACGCTCAATCTGGGATTGCGGTACGACCTGACCATGCCGTACACGGAAATTCGCAACCGGGCGGCCTTATTTGAGCCCGGTATGCAATCAAAGGTGATGCCCGACGCTCCGCCGGGGCTCCTGTATCCAGGGGACACAGGCGTTCCTGCAGGCTTAATTCCCACACAGAAGGATGCCTTCGCACCGCGGATCGGTTTGGCCTGGGATCCAACTGGAAGCACCCGATGGCTGGTCAGCGCCGCTTACGGCATCTTCTACGATCCGTACTACAACGGGCCCGGCGGGCCTTTGCAGGCGCCCGTCAGCGCTCCGCCGTACGTCAGAACGCCTCAATTGCAGTTCCCGGGCAGCCTTTCCAATCCGTTTGCCAACGGCAACCCTTTCGCAACCCCATTCGCTTCAACCATGACGCTCCTGACGCTCGATCCGCACCTGCGGCTGCCTTACGTTCAGGATTGGAACTTCAATATCCAGCAGTCATTCGGTACCGACTGGCTCTTTGAGATCGGCTACGTAGGCACCAGTGGAACCAAATTGCCGCGAATCATCGAAGACAATCCCTCGATTCCGCTGCCCGGCCAGGTGTGGGCCGATCAGCAGAATAATATTGACCAGCAGCGCCCTTATTGCATGCCGAATGCTTCAGGAAATTGCACCTACAGTTCGGTTGGCCTGATTAGTGGCGGCGCAAACTCGTCCTACAACGCCTTACAGACGAGCTTGCGAAAGAGGTTCGGGGGCGGGCTCTCCATGCTTGCCTCCTATACTTTCTCAAAGGCCCTCGATGATGTCTCATCCTTCAACATCGCGGGGTCCTCTTCGCAAGACATTGCGGGAACCAACGACCTGGCGCAGAATCCTTTCGATCTTTCGGCCGAGTGGGGCAGGTCTCTCTTTGACGCGCGCCACCGCTTTGTGCTGAGCTACGAATGGGAGCTGCCGTTTTGGAAGCAGCCGCAAAAATGGTATGAGCGCGTACTGGGGAACTGGCAGGTCAATGGCATCACGACATATATGACTGGAACGCCGTTTACGGTGGTGGACGAGAGTTTCAATTATGATGCGCCCGAGGTCACAGGCTTCTCAGCCTTCCGCCCCAATCTGATCGGCAACCCCAACAATGGATCGAAGACCGTTGCGGAGTGGTTTAACACGGGGGCGTTCCGACGCATTGACCTGTCCACGACGCCCGCGGGTGTTTACGGGAGCGAAGGTAGAAATGTAATCCAAGGTCCAGGTTTCGCCGACTGGGACTTTTCCGCCTTCAAGAACATCCCAGTCGCCGAATCGAGAATGCTGCAATTCCGGGCGGAGTTTTTCAACCTGTTCAACCGAGCCAACTTTCGGCTGCCGAACGGCGACATCAGCTCGACCACGTTCGGCCAAATACAGCAAGCGCTCCCGCCTAGGCTGATTCAATTCGCCCTTAAGCTTTTGTTCTGATGTTTGTGAATGGACTTTGAGGAGCGGCGCTGTCCGGTTCATTTCAAGCTTTAAATTCTCAACTCGCGAGGAGAAATTATGGCCTGGATCAAAACCATCCCTTTGGCGGAGGCGGACGAAAAGCTCCGCAAAGCGATGGAATCGCAGAGAGCGTTTTATCCCATTGAATACGCTACCCCGGTTCATCCGACCGAGGGCGGCGGCGCGCAGATCGTCGAGTCGCACAGCTTGATTCCCGATGCGCTGCACCACGCCTTTTCGACGTTTGGCGTTCTGATGTCGCCGGAGCTACCCCTGAGCCGCCGCCAGCACGAAATCATCACGACGATGGTTTCAGTGACCAATCGGTGCCATTATTGAATCGAATCGCACGCAGAGTTTCTGCGTCGAGTCACGCTGGATGAAGAATTGGTTCGGGCTCTGGAAACCGATTACACTAAAGCCGGTCTCACGGCAGCCGAGCGCGTGATGGTGGATTACGTGGTGCAACTAACGAAAGATGCAACAAGAATCAGCCGCGCCGATCACGAACGGCTGCGTCAGACCGGCTTTGACGACTCCGCCATTCTGCAAATCACCTTGATCGCCGCCTGGTTCAATTACATCAACCGCGTCGCCGATGCATTAGGCGTTGGACGGGAGGGGTGAGATGAAGCGTTCTCAAAGTATCACTCCTGAGGAGATCGTGTCTGCGCGTTGAGCCAGAACGGCCTTCCTCCCAACCGAACCACGCAGCTACTCGACAGGACAATCTTCAGCGGCAACTGGGACTTGGCTCGGCGGCAGCAGCTGTGGCCGGAGAGGCCATCGGCGTGGGAATTTTTCTCACGCCGGCGGGCATGGCTCGCCAACTGGGTTCGCCGTTCTGGCTGCTCGCGATCTGGCTCCTGATGGGCCTGATGGCCGTGGCCGGCGCGCTTTGCTTCGGCGGCCTCGCGGCACGTTATCCCGAAGCCGGCGGAGCGTACGTTTATCTCCGGGAAGCTTACGGCCCCCGAGTGGCTTTCCTTTACGGCTGGATGCAGCTTCTCGTTCTCGACCCCGGCGTGACTGCATCACTGGCGGTTGGCCTTGCCGCATATGCGGGCGCGGTAGCGAGAATTACTCCCGTTGAGCAAAAGTTTCTGGGAATCGTTGTCATCCTCACGCTGGCCGCCGCAAACATTTTCGGAGCCCGGCTCGGCGCAGCCTTCCTGCAATCGCTCACCTGGCTGAAGGTTGGAGCCCTGATGTTGCTCGTATTTTGGGCCGTTGCGTTTCGGCTGGGCAATTGGTCTCACTTCAGCCCGTTCATTCCTCAGCGAACAGGCTCAACCCCGCTTGTTGCGGCGCTAGCTGCAAGCCTGATGGCGGCATTCTACTCATTCGGAGGATGGTGGGAAGCTGCCAAGATCGCAGGTGAGGTTCGCAACCCGGAGCGCGTCATGCCGCGAGCGCTCACCATCGGAGTTGGCGTCGTGACGTTGGTCTATATCCTGGTCACGGGCGTGTTCGTCTATCTGGTCCCAATGTCGAGCATCACATCGGACGAAACCTTTATGGCCCAGGCTGGCCAGCTGCTGTTTGGCGCGGCAGGCAGTGAAATTATGGTCGCGCTTGTGATCCTTTGCGTACTTGGAAGCCTGGCGGCACTGCTGATTCTTTCTCCTCGCGTCTATTACGCTATGGCCCGTGACGGCCTGTTCTTTCATCAAGTGGCACGAATCCACCTACGATACGGAACTCCCTCTCGCGCCATTGCGATTCAGGCAATACTGGCTTCACTGCTCGTCATTCTCGGGACATTCAACCAGATTGTGGCCTACTTCATCTTTGTCGCCGTGTTCTTCCTCGGCTTAACTGTCGCCGGCATAATCCGGCTAAAGGGACGAATCAGCGAGGGACCGGCGATTCGCGTTCCGGGCTACCCCTTGACACCTTTGGCATTCCTCATTCTCGTCGGCATGCTGCTCTTCTTATTGGCATTCAACAGTCCCTTTCAGGCTTTTTTTGGTGCCGCAGTTGTTCTTCTGGGCCTTCCCGCATTCCGGCTTGTGCTACGACGAGACTAAAACGCCAGGCCTGAAACGCTTGGATGACGGAGAGACCGGAAATTGAAAGGCTACGACTGACACCCCAAGTTGAAACCTCCCAGACGTGTTGATCCTGTGGCTCCATGCAACTCAGCGCTCTTCACGCGTCTTCCATTATTAGAGCAAATCGAAACTGATGCCCCGTCAACGAGTGGGCGTGCGATGCGCCGTTTTATGTGGCCGACCCCGACTCGAAGAATTCCAACCAAAGAGGCGTTAGATGACGCACGACAACATAAAGGACATCCCAACATATCTCAGAAAATGTTGTGCACAAAATTTGCGTAAACAATATCATTCCACCTATCGCGGCGCCCACCGTCCCAATGCCAGTCCAGATGGCGTAGGCGGTGCCGATGGGAAGGCTGCGCGTGGCGCGGGCCAGCAGGATCATGCTGGCTGCCATGCCCAGAATGGTGATGATGGAAGGGACCAGCCGCGTGAAGCCTTGAGCGTATTTCAGCCCCAAAGCCTACATAATTTCAAACAAACCAGCGATAATGAGGATAGTCCAAGCCATCGATGGGGAATATAGCATGCTTCGGCAAAGTCGAGTCTGTGTGATCGCCTGGATGGAGAAGAAGGAGAGACAAAGACATGGTCATGTGGGTATTGCTATTCCATATTATTGGCTTGGTTTTTTGGATTGGGGGACTGCTGGTAGCCACGAGCCTTCTCGGTCAGCATGCTGAGGAGGCCTTCCCTGAGGCCCGCGCGGCGCTGGGCCATGCGGAAATGAGAATGCTGAACGGTATGGCCAACCCTGGCGCGCTGATCACATTGATTACCGGCGCTCTCCTGGTTGCGGGGCGCGCTTCATTTTATCTGCACGCCACATGGTTCCAGGCCAAGTTGATTCTGGTGTTCTGCCTGCTGATTTTGCACGGGATCGCTTACATTCGCGCCCGAAGACTGGTGTCCGGACGATGGCGCATGCCTCGCAAGAGCTGGATGATTTTGCACGGCGCGATCTCACTGGTCTTCTTCGGAATCTTGATTTGTGTCCTTCCTGGCAGGTTATATTGGAGATGAGCGGCGCAACCACAGAGCGTGAGTCGTAGGAGCTTGTCACGACTTTCTAATGATTCAAAGAGGTGAACTTTGGCGACAACTAAAATAACGGTTCGGAATAACGGCTCGGTGCGCATTGAGGGCGATTTTGAGATCGTGGATCAGGAGGGGAATGCTTTTGGTTTGGCCGGGCGCACATCGGTGAGCTTGTGCCGGTGCGGACATTCGGAAAATAAGCCTTTCTGCGATGGCAGCCATCGGCGGGTGCAATTCCAGTCTGAAATCAAGGCCTTTGATCTGCCTCCGGTCGTGGCGCCAAAGCCAGCTTCCGCATAGGCATGGCTCCGCTGGAGCGATTTCATAAGGCAGTTCGCATGGCGGACTGCGGGATGGGAAAGATAAGTGCGCGGAAGAGTGCTGGCCATCGATTTCGGCCTCAGGCGTCTGGGAGTTGCTGTGTCAGACCCCTTGGGGATCATTGCACAAGGGCTGGAGACGATTGAACGCAAGAATCTGGCGACTGATTTGGCGGCGGTGACGGCGATGGTGGAAGATTGTTCAGCCGTCGAAGTCGTTCTAGGCTATCCGCTCAGCAAAGATGGCACAGAAAATCAAATGTCCAGACTTGTGGCCGAATTCGCGGAAAAACTGCGGCGACGCGTGAATTGCGAAGTGAAACTGTGGGATGAGCGGCTCACCAGCGTCGAGGCGGGCCGCCTGCTTCGCGCCGCAGGGATGGGCCGCGAGAAGCGCCAGCGAGCGGTGGATCGAGTGGCCGCAACCCTGATTTTGCAAGGCTATCTCGACGCAAGGGCCAGTCAGGCCATCCAGGCGACCAAATCGGGAGCCGACATATGAGGAAATGGCTCCTCATCATTCCTCTTGTCATCGTGTTCGGCGCCGGGGCTTGGCTCGCCAAAGAGCTTTATATTCCGTATCGCGGCTATCAGGGTCGCCTGGTTCTGGTCGTTCCCCCCGGCGCTCGGGCGCCCCGGGTGGCAGACTTGCTTGTCCAATCCGGCGTTCTGCCCCACCGCTTCCCTTTCCTTTTCCGATACTGGGCGGGCCGATGGCATCATGAAACGCTCAAGTTCGGCGAATACCTTTTTGACCGCCCGCTCAGCGCCTCACAGGTTTATTGGAAACTCGTTCGGGGCGAAGTCTATCTGCACGCCATCGTCATTCCTGAGGGGTCAGACCGCTTTGACATGGCTCGCATTTTTCAGCGTGAGATCGGATTAAACCCCAAGCGGTTCCTGGCGGCGACCGGAAATCCTGACCTTATTCGGGACCTTGATCCGGAAGCGAACTCACTCGAAGGCTACCTTTTTCCCGATACATACCGTTTTCCTCGGGGAGTCCCTACGTCGCAGGTGGTCGAAACCATGCTAGCTCGTTTCCGGCAGAAATTTGACGTTCATATTCGGCAGGACCTGCCTTCACCTTCGGGAAATTTGCACCAAATCATCACGCTGGCATCGCTGGTTGAGAAGGAAACGCCTGATCCTCAAGAACGTCCGATGATTGCGGGCGTCTTCCTGCGGCGGCTTCAGAAAGGCATGCTCTTGCAATGTGATCCGACCGTGGTTTACGCTGTGCGACTGAACCAGACCGCGGGCCTGTCGGATCCTTTCAACGGCCCCATCACGCAGAGCGACCTTCTGAACCCTTCGCCTTACAACACGTACGTACACGCAGGTTTGCCGCCTGGCCCGATTTGCAGCCCGGGCATGGCTTCCATCGAAGCCGCCCTTCATCCTGCACCCGGAAGCGCGCTCTATTTTGTCAGCAACCATCACGGCGGCCACTACTTTGCCGACACCCTGGCGGAACACAATCGGAATGTGGTTCGTTCGCGCCGGGAGGCGCAATCAACCGAACGCGATGCCCGCCCGACTGCCAAGGCTGTTTCTCGATGAGCTTATGGCTCGCGCATCTCCTTCCAAGAAGCAGATCATTCTCAGCGTTTGCGCCGAAAAAGGGTTCCAGGTCATCAGGCGCGCTGAAATGCAAGCCATCCGACAGGAACTCCACCGGCAATTGGGCGACAGAGGAGCAACTTCAGCTGCTTACATTGCCCAAGTCTTGCAACAGGCGGGACACATTGTTGAATACGAAGACCTGTATGTGGACTCCTCAATGCCTGAGCCTTACGCCAGCCGTCTGAAGGATGCGCTGCATTTTCACGATCTTGCCAGCACAGAAGCTTCTCTGCTGAGGCTACATGCAGCGCACTGCGAATATCAGAAAACGAACGACCGCGCGGGCATGTCGCTAGTCCGGTCGCTTCTGCGCAAAGGGAAGCAACGCGCCGAGAGCCTCGCTGCCAATCCCAAAATTCGACCCGAGAAACGCCGCGAAAAGCAGGAAATCGCCGCCTGGTTTCGCGTCTGGCTGCAAACGCCGGATCTCTTCTTTGACTGGCTGGAATTGCGCAAACGTTCGGAAGAATTTCAGAACCTCTTTGGCCGTTAAACACAATCTCTTGGCCTCCCAAAGGCAGCCATTTTCCCTCACCTCTTAACCCTGAGGCGCTTCAATCCCCTGAGAGGATACGATGTGAGTAGGCTCTACCAAATTTTTACAAAAATTTGACAGCCCATTGTCCGATGGATATACTGTTTCGTGATTCAGCGAAACTCAACCCCCTGAACGTTCTTGACAGCGGCCACTCTTGCGCCCTAAGATTCCACATTTGGTCAGAGACTTCGTTTCTGTTCTTTAAGCTCGACCTCGATGTGATTCAGCGGAGCGAGTTTTTTGATGCGGGAGAGCGTCGGCATCTACGTTCCGCGACGCCGACCGAAACCTGCTTCAAGACTTTTCACCAAACGGGCTCTGCCCCAATCGTTTCTTCGGTGAGCATCAGGCAACATCCAGACTGGCGCGCAATTTGAGATTGTAATTTCGACGAAGGCACTTTCATGGCCCAGATCTTCCATCGCGCAGCAAATACCCTTGCGAAGGCCACTCTCTATGGCATCGTACTTCTGATTGCGGCGATCTGCATCATCGCCTGGGAGGTCAACAACAGTTACAACGTCTACCTGGGCGAGCACCAGGTTCAGCCGGTTCCCTTCAGCCACAAGCACCACGTCACGGACGATGGAATCGATTGCCGCTACTGCCACACGTCAGTCGAAACTTCTTCGTTTGCAGGCATCCCGCCCACGCACACTTGCATGAGCTGTCATTCTAAGATCTGGGTAAACAGTCCCATGCTCGAACCGGTGCGTGAGAGCTACCTGACGGATCAATCGATC
Organism: Acidobacteriota bacterium; assembly: GCA_902812415.1. GTDB lineage: Bacteria > Acidobacteriota > Terriglobia > UBA7540 > UBA7540 > RH2-MAG17b. The sequence continues at coordinate 13,752 of CADDZJ010000016.1, read as the reverse complement.
ACTTGGGTGCGGGTGAACGAGCTCCCCGATTTCGTTTATTTCAACCACAGCATTCATATTGCAAAAGGAATTGGTTGCACCACGTGCCACGGGCCGATCGGCGATATGCCGATCACCTATCGAGCGAACACGCTTTACATGCGCTGGTGCATTAACTGCCACAAGCATCCCTGGCGCTACGTCCGACCCAAACAATACGTTTTCAGCGCCACTTACAAGCCTCCGCCGGACCAGGATGCTTTGGGCCGCAAGCTGGTGAAGGAGTATCACATTCAGTCTCCGCGAATCATCACAGACTGCTACACCTGTCACCGGTAACTTATTCGAGCCTGGAAGTTGGGAGAATTCATGAGCAGTAAGGACAACGACAACGGGCGCCTCGATCTGGTTTCCATACGGAGCAAGCTGGAAACGGATGCGGGCAAGAGGTTCTGGCGCAGCCTGGAAGAGGTGGCGGAAACCGAGGAGTACAAGAGGTTTCTGAACAGCGAGTTTCCATACGGCGTGGAGAAGTCTCGCAGCGGAATGAACCGACGCGACGCATTAAAGCTGATGGGGGCTTCGGCGGCTTTGGCGGGGCTGACCGCCTGCACGAAGATGCCTGTGGAAAAAATTGTTCCCTACGTGAACGCGCCGGAAGAATTTGTTCCCGGAAAGCCTCTGTTCTATGCCAGCGCCATGCCGTGGCAAGGGGTGGGGCAAGGCGTCCTGGTGTGGAGCTTCATGGGGCGGCCGACGAAGATCGAGGGCAATAATGACCATCCCGGAAGCCTTGGCCGAGCCAATATCTTCATGCAGGCTTCCGTCCTGGATCTTTATGATCCGGACCGCTCCCAGGTGCTAATTCATGAGGGGCGGGTCGGGAGTTGGAGTGATTTTCTCGTGCAGGTGGATGAACTGCGCGCCGCCCACTTGAGGAATCAGGGCGCCGGTTTGCGCTTCCTGACCGGCACCGTCACTTCGCCGACGCTCGGAGATCAACTGCGCGATTTATTGAAGCAGTTCCCGCAGGCGCAGTGGCATCAATATGAGCCGTTGGCGCGGGACAATACGCGCGAAGGCGCTCGACTGGCCTTTGGGGAATATGTCGAGACGATTTACAAATTCGATCAGGCCGATGTTATTGTGTCGCTGGACGCAGACTTTCTTTTTACGCATCCGGCCGGAGTCCGCTATGCCAATGATTTTGCAAACAAGCGCCGGGTAACGGGGCCTGACTCCAAAATGAACCGCCTTTACGCGGTGGAAGCCACGCCGACCATTACCGGAGTGCAGGCGGATCATCGATTGCGATTGCGGCCAAGCCAGGTGGAGATATTTGCGCGCTCGCTCGCCGGAGCGTTGGGTGTTAAAGTTCAGGGTCTTGGTGAGGCTTCTCTCCCGAATCTGCCTTCCGATTGGCTTCCTGCTCTTGTCCGCGACCTTCAGAACCATCGCGGTTCGAGCGTCATTGTGGCCGGAGAGCCTCAGCCTCCGGCGGTACACGCTTTGGCGCATGCCATGAATGCCGCGTTGGGAAACGTCGGCAAGACGGTGGTCTATATCGACTCGATTGAAATCAGCCCCACGAATCAAACCCAATCCTTCCGCCAACTTGTTTCGGATATGGGGTCGGGCAAGGTCCAGACGCTCATCATCCTCGGGCATAATCCGGTCTATACTGCTCCCGCGGATATTCCTTTTGCCGAGAACCTTACGAAAGTCCAGCAAAGGATTTATCTGGGGCTTTATGAGGATGAAACTTCGGTGCTTTGCAACTGGCACGTGCCCGCCGCTCACTATCTGGAAAGTTGGGGCGATGCGCGCGCTTACGATGGCACGGTGAGCACCATTCAGCCGCTGATTGCGCCGCTCTATGATGGCAAGTCGGCTTATGAATTGCTGACGCTCTTCCAGGGGCAGCCGGGCCGGACGGGGCACACGATTGTGCATGATTACTGGCAATCGCAGCAGAAGCAGTTGAGTCCCCAGGCGTTTGAAGTTCAGTGGGAGTCGTGGCTTGAAAAAGGCGTGATTGACGGCACGGCGTTTCAACCGAAGCAGGTGGCGCTCCGAAAAGACCTCGATGTGACTCCCGCGAGTTCTGGACCTCAAAGTTCGGGCCTTGAGATTGTCTTTATACCTGACCCGACGATCTGGGATGGCAGTTTCACCAACAATGGCTGGCTGCAGGAACTGCCGAAGCCGCTCACCAAGCTCACTTGGGACAACGCCGTGATGGTCAGTCCGGCAACCGCCGAACGGTTGAATCGAGAGATGAAAACCGTGAAGACCCAGGGGCCGGGCATGGGTCCCGGAACCGGCGGACCTTGGTACAGCCCGGGACCTACTGAGTCCAGTAAATACGAAGTGGTCGAACTGAGCTTTCAGGGCCGGAAGGTCTTAGGGCCGCTTCTCGTTGTGCCGGGCCAGGCAGATGACTGCGTGGTGCTCACGCTCGGTTATGGCCGTCAGCGCGCAGGTCGCATTGGGACGGATCGAGGGTTTAATGCCTACTCGATTCGCACGGCTGAAAATGCGTGGTTTGGGTCTGGGCTTGAAGTCGCCCGGACAAACCAACGCTATGAGTTGGTAATGACGCAGCACCATTTCGTGATCGGTCAGCCTTCCAACCCGAGGGAAGGCGAAACGGTTTCTGCATTTCATCGGGATCTGGTGCGGGTGGCTACCCTGGAGGAATACCGGCAGAATCCTGACTTTGCCAAAGACTCGCCGGACATGACGACGCAAGCGCAATCCTTGTACCCCCCGTACGACTACAGCAAGGGGTATCAGTGGGGAATGTCGATCGATCTCAACGCCTGCATCGGGTGCAATGCCTGCATCATCGCCTGCCAGGCGGAAAATAACATCGCGGTGGTCGGCAAGGATCAAGTGGGCCGCGGGCGCCCCATGCACTGGATTCGCGTCGATACGTATTTTCGCGGCAACCTCGACAATCCGGAAATTTATCACGAAACGGTTCCCTGCATGCAGTGCGAGAACGCCCCCTGCGAGTATGTGTGTCCGGTGGGGGCGACCGTCCACAGCCCCGAAGGCATCAACGAGATGATTTACAACCGCTGCGTGGGAACCCGGTACTGCTCGAACAATTGCCCCTACAAGGTGCGGCGTTTTAACTTCTATTTGTTTTCGGATTGGAACACCCCCAGCCTGTTTCCTCTGCGCAACCCGCGCGTCACGGTGCGAAGCCGCGGCGTGATGGAAAAGTGCACTTACTGCATTCAACGGATTCGCTATCACGAAATTTATGCGGAAGAGGAAGGGCGCAAGCTGAAGGATGGCGAAGTCCTGACGGCCTGCCAGCAGACTTGCCCGACCCAGGCGATTGTCTTCGGCAATATTCGCGATGAGAACAGCCAGGTTGCGAAATTGAAGGCACAAAGCCGCAAGTACGGGTTGCTGGAAGAGCTAAATACCCGGCCGAGGACGACTTATCTGGCCAAATTGTGGAATCCGAACCCTGAGATTAAGGAGTCATAGTTCATGGATCCCGTCGATCCTGTCACAGAGGAAAAGCCGGCATTTGTCGAGCCGGGCAGCCCATGGATTGCGCCCGGTCACAGCTATGGCTCGGTCTCAGACCGGATAGCCGGAGTGGTGCTGGGCCGAACGCGAAAGGGCTGGATCTTTGGGTTTGCTATCGCTTTCTTTCTGTTTCTCGTCCTCAATTACGGGATCACGATGCTGTTCTTTGTCGGCGTCGGCAAGTTCGGCATCAACATTCCGGTGGCCTGGGCTTTCGCCATTACCAATTTCGTGTGGTGGATCGGAATCGGCCACGCCGGCACGCTGATCTCGGCCTTCCTGCTGCTCATGCGGCAGAAATGGAGAACATCCATCAATCGCTTCGCTGAAGCGATGACGATCTTCGCCGTGGCCTGCGCGGGAATGTTTCCCTTGATCCACATGGGGCGGCCGTGGCTCTTCTACTGGCTGTTTCCTTACCCGGACACGATGGGCGTGTGGCCGCAGTTTCGAAGCCCTCTCGTTTGGGACGTGTTTGCCGTCTCGACTTATTTCACCGTCTCGCTTTTGTTCTGGTATGTGGGCCTGGTCCCAGACTTGGCGACGCTGCGTGATAAGGCCAAAAACAAGCTTGCCAAGGTGGCTTACGGATTCTTCTCCATGGGCTGGCGTGGCTCTGTCAAACACTGGCGGCGGCATGAAGTGGCTTCGCTGCTTCTGGCAGGCATCGCAACGCCTCTGGTGGTTTCAGTTCACACGGTGGTGAGCTTCGACTTTACCATTGCCATTGTTCCGGGCTGGCACAGCACCATCTTCCCGCCTTACTTCGTTGCCGGAGCCATTTATTCGGGCTTCGCAATGGTGATCATGCTGGCGATTCCGCTCAGGAAATGGTTCCATCTGGAGGATTTCATCACTATCCGCCACCTGAACAATATGGGGAAATTGCTGCTGGCCACAGGCATGATTGTAACCTACAGCTACGTGATGGAAGCTTTCATGGCGTTTTACAGCGCCGACAAGTTTGAAAGCTACATGATGTTAAATCGCATGACCGGGCCCTACGCGATTGTTTTCTGGACATTGATCGCATGCAACATTGCGATTCCGATGACTTTCCTGTGGTCCTATCGAATCCGTACCAACACCGTGGCTCTCTTTCTGATCGCCGGTGTCGCTCAAGTGGGAATGTGGCTGGAGCGCTTTGTGATTATCGTGACAAGCCTGCACCGCGATTTCGTGCCTTCATCCTGGGGTCAGTTCTATCCCACCCCGACGGATTGGGAAGTGCTCTTCGGGTCGCTCGGCTTGTTCTTCTGCCTGTTCTACCTGTTTGCACGGTTGCTGCCTTCGATTTCCATATTTGAAATGAGGGATCTCGTTCACAAGACAGCCGAAGAGGCGGGCGTTATTGCTGGCGCGGCGGAGTAATGGAGCGGGGTTCAGCCCTTCCTGAGAGGGGCTGTGGAACTTTAACGTGTGATTAAGCCTATGGCGAAGCATCCCATTTACGGTTTGATGGCCGAATTCGATAATACGCACGACTTGGTTGCAGCGGCGCATCGAGTGCGGGAAGAAGGCTATCGGCAGATTGACGCCTATACACCCTTTCCGGTGGAAGGCTTGGAAGAAACGGTCGGATTTCGGCTGCCGCTCCTTCCCATCATCACCTTTATCGGTGGCCTTACGGGGTGCATCGGAGGTTTCATCCTGCAATACTGGCCCAACGTGATTGGCTATCCCCTGGATATTGGCGGCAAGCCGTATGACAGCTGGCCTTCATTTATTCCGATTACTTTCGAGCTGACGATTCTGGGTGCGGCTCTCTTCTGTGTCTTTGGGATGTTTTTCCTTTGCGGGCTGCCGATGCCCTATCATCCCGTCTTCAACGTGCCGCGTTTCAAGCTGGCCAGCCACGATCGGTTCTTTTTGTGCATCAAGTCGAAAGACCCCAAGTTCAGTTTGGATGAAACGAAGCGCTTCCTCGAGGGCCTGAATGCCCGAGAGGTCAGCATTGTCCCGGTTTAACCCTTCATGGAGACAAGAGATTCGGCGATGAAAGCGAAGCAAAGCGGAGAAAGAAAGTCCCGTGGGGTTCCGGGCCGCAGAGTTCTGAGATATCCGGGCCAGGGGCGGGAATGTGAGCAAGGCCGGCTGAACCGCATTCGTCCGATTTTCTCATGGACCTTGCTGTGCCTTGCCCTCTTCTGCCTGTTTTTCGTGGAAGGCTGCCGCCTGGATATGCATGTGGAGCCGCGATATGACCCTCTCTCGGCCAGCACGTTGTTTCCAGACGGCCGTTCCGAACGCCCGATGGTGCCGGGAACGGTTGCGCGGGGTCATTTGCGGACTGACGAGCTTCTTTACACCGGTCGCATCAACGGCCAGCTTGCGAATGTATTTCCGTTCCCGATTACCAAGGCGGACCTTGAGCGCGGCAGGCAGCGCTATGACATCTATTGCACTCCTTGCCATGACTATGCCGGAACGGGCGACGGCATGATCGTGCGACGCGGGTTTCCGGCACCGCCTTCTTATCATATCGCGCGGCTGGTCAACGCGCCGGTGGGCCATTTCTTTGACGTGATGACCAATGGTTACGGCACGATGTACAGCTATGCGGATCGCGTTTCGGTTAAGGATCGGTGGCGGATCGCGGCCTACATTCGAGCTCTTCAACTCAGCCAGAATGCGACCTTGAGCGAGGTTCCGCAGAATGAGCGGCTCAAGCTTCTGATGGAAAAAGGAAAATGAATTCAGACCAATCGTTCATGCTCGAGCAAACCGGCAACGCCCAACGCAAGGCGTTGGGAGTCGGCGTCGTCTGCCTGGCCCTTTGTGTGATCGAGCTGGTGATTCACCCCACGCAGTTTCTCCGTTCCTATCTTTTTGGCGAGGTTTTTTGGCTCGGGATCGGGCTCAGTTGCATGGGCATTCTCATGCTTCATCACCTGGTGAGCGGGCGGTGGGGTTTCGTCCTGAGGCGGCCTCTGGAAGCGGCTGCCAAGACCCTCTGCTGGATGGCCATTTTCTTCATCCCCATCATTGTTGGCATGCACCACCTCTACATCTGGTCTCGACCGGCGGATGTGGCGGCAGATCCTGTCATTCAGCAGAAGACGTTTTACCTGAATACGCCCTTTTTCATTGCGAGGCAGATCGTTTATTGGGTGCTTTGGATTCTGCTGGCCTACTTTCTGAATCGCTGGTCAACGCGGCAGGATGGTGGCTCCGATCCTGAATCTCAGCGGAGATTGCGAAATCTGAGCGGCCCCGGGCTTGTGATTTATGGCTTTACTGTGACGTTTGCGGGCTTTGACTGGGTGATGTCGCTCGAGCCCCACTTTTTTTCCACGATTTATGGAATGATGTTTACAGTGACCGAAGCGGTGGGAGGGATGGCTTTTATCACCATCGTGGCTTATCTGCTTTCCCAACAGGAGCCGATGTCGGAAGTGATTCAGCCGTCCCAATTTCACGATTTTGGGAATCTGCTGCTGGTGTTCACTCTGCTTTGGGCTTATCTTTCCTTCTCGCAATACTTGATTATCTGGTCGGGAAACCTGCAAAATGAAATACCTTGGTATGTTTCTCGCACGAATCGCCAGTGGGCGTGGGTGGCGCTAGCCCTCGTGATTTTCCATTTTGCCGTGCCCTTTCTGTTGCTCCTCCAGCGGTTTATCACCTTCAGAAAGCAGTATTTGGTGGGCGTCGCCAGCCTGCTGTTTATTATGAGTATTTTCGACCTCTTCTGGCTGATGGCTCCTGCCTATAACCCGAAGGGGCCGCAATTTCATTGGTCAGACTGGGTAGCGCTCGTCGGGCTGGGTGGAATTTTTGTGGCCATCTTCGTATCGCAGTTAAAAACCAAGCCTCTGGTGCCGCTGCATGATCCAACTTTTGCGGGAGTGCTGCAACATGAGTGAGACAAGACCATCGGTTGAGGCGAATGCCTCGCCCGGTCACGAGGTCCGGGACGCGGATATTCGCAGTCTGACGTACCTGGGGTTTGGCATTTTGGCGCTGATCGTTTTTGGCTTTATTGTGGCCGAACTCGCCCTTCACTTCTTTGTCGGACGACAGCCGATCAAGAACCCGACGGCCCTGTTCGTTCAGCAACAGACGCCCCCTCCCCCGCTCATCCAGGAGCACTCCGGCGAGGAACTGCAGGATTATCTCAAACAGCAGAACCAGATGCTGAACAGTTACGATTGGGTGGATCGAAAGGCGGGCATCGTTCGGATTCCGATCGATCAGGCCATGGATTTATTGCTTCAGAAGGGACTGCCTGTCCGCCAGCCGGGTCAGGCGACCAAGAATGTCTCCGCACCTCACACGCTGCCGCGCGGAGACTTTGGGCCGCCCGCGACAGGCGTTCAGGGACCGCAACCGCAATGAAAGTGAAAGAATGAAAGTAAGAATGCAGACAGACTCGGATCGCGGAGGCTGGATTTTCAATCGTGCCAGAGAAAGCAACCCATCGCTTGCCCGGCCTTCATTGGCTCTCCGACAGCGGCGAGGGCAGAGCCGCCCCAGGGTCATTTCCCTGCTGCTGGCGGTGATTTTTTGCTGTGGCGCGGCGTGGGATGTGCCGGCTGCCTTGGCGGATACAAGTTCATCGTCAACCCTGCCCGGAGGCGGACTTTCACCAGCTGCCGGGAGAACAGGAACCCTGAATTCGAAGCGGGTTCCAGCCCTTCTTCGTGGTGTGGGAATCGATCAGCGACTGAACCAGCAGGTTCCATTGGATCTGGTTTTCAGAGACGCGAGCGGGAAGCCGGTGCGACTGGGCGATTACTTTGGAAGCAAACCGGTGATCCTTTCGCTGATTTATTTCAATTGCCCGAACCTCTGCACGATGGAGGAAAACGATCTGTTGCAGAGTCTGCGCTTGTTAAAGTTTGATGTCGGAAAGCAGTTTGATGTCGTAACCCTCAGCTTTAATCCTCATGATACGCCGGAGATGGCGGCAAACAAGCGGGCTATTTACCTGGGCCTTTATGGACGGAAGGGTGCAGAGAACGGTTGGCATTTTCTGACCGGTGATGAAGCTTCGATTCGGGCGCTGACCGACGCCGTAGGATTCCATTATCGCTATGATCCAAACACTCAACTTTATGCCCATGCGGTTGGAATCATTATTTTAACTCCGCAGGGGCGTATTTCCCGGTACTTTTACGGTTTGCAGTACCCCGCCGGTGACTTAAGGCTCGCGCTAGTGCAGGCCTCGAATGACAAAATCGGCTCGCCTGTGGATCAGTTGATCCTTTATTGCTGCCAATATGATCCGGCGACAGGAAAGTACGACTGGATTGTTCACCGTGTCCTAATGTTAGGGGCTGGGGTAACCATTCTTTGCCTTGGGATTCTCATCTTGGTTATGGTTCGAGGCGGGCGAAGTCATCCTCAGGCTTCTGTGTAGCGATGTCGCGAGGGGTAAACTTTCGGCCACGGCAGTGATGAATCGGGACATCGCGCCACAAGATGGCGAAGTCTGGGTTTGAGGAAAATGGCGCTGAGGGCTGGGGCGCCTGCGAATCGATGTCAACCTCAGCTTGAGCTTGAAGCGGATTCCTCGCCGGGCGCACCGCCTATCCTATCGCCCTATTGAGTTTGCGGGCTGGACAGGTGCTTGAGCAGGCGTTTCTTGCGCGGCCTCTTGATTCTCCGCCGATTTGAGGTGAAAACACCATAATGCTCTGTTTGCTTCCACTCTTACCAAAACAAGCCTCTACGGTGGCACCTTCTGTTGATCACCTGCTATGGTTTGTGATTGGGATTTCAGTCTTTTTTACGGCACTGATCTTTCTTTTGCTGCTGGTTTTTGCCATCAAGTATCGGCGCCGTGCTCCCGACGAGGTTCCGCAGCAGATTCACGGCAACATCCCGCTGGAGCTCACGTGGACAATCATCCCGATTATCATTGTGATCGTCATCTTCGTCTGGGGCGTGGATCTCTTTGTCCGCGAGCGTCGGGCTCCCATGGACGCGGTTCATGTCTATGTAGTTGGAAAGCAGTGGATGTGGAAACTCCAGCATCCGGAAGGCCCGCGAGAGATTAATACTTTGCATGTTCCGGTCGGGGTGCCCGTGGAGCTGACTTTAACATCCCAGGACGTCATCCATGACTTCGCGGTCCCCGCGTTTCGGATTAAGACCGATGTCCTGCCCGACCGTTATACGACCGAATGGTTTACTGCAACCCGAACCGGGCGCTTCCCCCTGTACTGCGACCAATACTGCGGGACTTTCCATTCGGAGATGCGAGGGGATGTCATTGTCATGACTCTCCCACAATATGAGACTTGGCTGAGTGGGGAGATGCATCACACGGAAACGATGGCGGCAGCCGGTGAAAAGCTCTATGAAAGCTACGGTTGCATCACCTGCCACGGTACTGGGAAGGCCCCTCCTTTTGTCGGGTTATATGGTGCGAAGGTCAGGCTGGAGGGGGGGCAGACCGTGATTGCGGATGACCGTTATATCCGACAATCGATTCTGGACCCGTCCTCGCAGGTTGTGCTGGGATATAAGCCGATCATGCCCACTTTCCAGGGCCAGATTTCTGAGGATCAGATTCTTCAAATCATCGCCTATATCCAGTCCCTTGCGAACACACCCGGGGCGCAAGGGGCGGAGTCAGCGAAGGAGACGAAGTAATGGGTACTGTAACCACTACGACGCTTCAGCAACCGCAGGCTGAGGAATATCGAGTTCATTATCTCAACGCGAAGTACGGCATCAAGTCCTGGCTGCTCACCACCGATCACAAGCGGATTGCGTGGCTGTACCTCGTGTCAACCACCTTCTTTTTTGTCATCGGCGGTGTGGCTGCCGCAATGATGAGGCTGAATCTGGTTTCGCCCCAGGGAGCGATTGTCCAGCCTGAGACTTATAACAAGCTCTTCACCATTCATGGGACGATTATGATTTTTTTCTTCCTGGCACCCGCCGTCCCGACCGTGCTGGGTAATTTCCTGATTCCCATGATGATTGGGGCAAGGGATGTGGCCTTTCCTCGCCTCAATCTTCTGAGCTGGTACATCTTTATTACCGCCGGAATGATCTTTATTTATTCCGTCATTGCCGGGGGCGTGGATACAGGTTGGACGTTTTACACCCCGCTCAGCACGAGCTACGTCAACACGCATGTCATCTCTGCGGCGATGGCGGTTTTTATTTCCGGATTCTCCTCCATCCTGACGGGTCTGAACTTTGTGGTGACGATCCACAAGATGCGTGCCCCCGGGCTGACGTGGTTTCGCTTGCCTCTCTTTATCTGGTCCATGTACGCTGCCAGCCTGATCTTCATCCTGGCGATGCCGGTGATTGCAATTACAATGGTTCTGGTGATGCTTGAGCGGCTGTTCCATGTGGGTATCTTTGATCCGGCTTTGGGCGGTGACCCGATTTTGTTCCAACATCTTTTCTGGTTCTTTGGTCATCCGGAAGTCTATATTCTGGTGTTGCCCGCCATGGGCGTGATCAGTGAGTTGATTGCTGCATTCTCCCGCCGCAGAGTTTTTGGGTATGGCTTCGTTGGTTTCTCGAGTTTTGCCATTGCCGTCCTTAGCTTTCTCGTCTGGGGACACCACATGTTCGTTTCGGGACAGTCGGTTTATGCCGGGATTTTCTTCTCCGCCATGTCCATGGCTGTGGCAATCCCGTCAGCGGTGAAGGTATTCAACTGGACGGCGACACTCTACAAGGGTTCTGTTTCGTATGAAGCTCCCATGCTCTATGCGCTGGGCTTTATCGGGTTGTTCACCATTGGCGGCCTTACGGGGGTCTTCTTGGCTTCCCTGGGTCTTGATGTTTTTCTCCATGACACTTATTTTGTGATCGCCCATTTCCACTTCATCATGGTGGGCGGTGCAGTGATGGGCTATATGGGGGGGCTGCACTATTGGTGGCCCAAAATGACGGGCAAACTTTATCCCGATTATTGGGCACGGCTTGCCGCTTGCATTATTTTTATCGGCTTCGTCCTGACGTTCGGCCCGCAGTTTATTCTGGGCTTCGAAGGGCTGCCGCGCCGCTATGCGATGTATCCGCCGAATTTTCAGTTCCTGAATATCATGTCGAGCGCGGGCGCATCCATTCTGGCCGTGGGCTATATCATGCCCCTGTTTTACCTGGTCTGGTCGCTTAAATACGGGCCGGAGGCCGGGCCGAATCCCTGGGGGGCAAAAGGTCTGGAATGGGAGACAGCGTCACCTCCGCCGGTTCATAATTTCGACAAAACCCCGGTGGTGACTGAGGAAGCTTATGCCTATGGTGCCCATCCGGCGCCCGTCACCACGGCAGCCTCTTGAGGCAGGCAAGGCGGCTGGCTGACGCTGGCGTGGAAGCCGGCGCTGTTCAGAGTCAGTGGTCACGGTCAATCGATTTTTTGGGGGCTGACGATGGGCTCCCATCCTCGGGGAGTTTTATGGGGCTGTAATTTGATTGAGGAGGAAAGCAGTTGTCTGAAGAACAGCATGCTACGCTGGTAGCGGAACAATTCGATGATCAGGTTCAGCAGTATCAGGCAGCCAGCTTGGGAATGTGGGTGTTCCTGACCACGGAAGTCCTCTTCTTCGGTGGCCTCTTCGCCAGCTATACCATTTATCGCTATCTGCATTATCCGGGTTTTGAAATCGGAAGCCATCACCTGGAAGTTTTGTGGGGTGCCACCAACACCGCCGTTCTGATTTGCAGCAGCTTGACGATGGCCCTGGCCGTTCGCGCGGCGCAGCTTGGAAAGATCAAAGATCTGATCGGTTTCCTGGTGGTGACCCTGATCTTCGGACTGATCTTCCTTTTCATCAAGTTTGCGATGGAGTGGCGGCATGAGTATCTGGAAGGCTTGGCTCCGGGCGTAAACTTCACATACGCTGGTCCGCATGCGCACCAGGTGGAGATGTTTATGATCTTCTATTTCGTGCTCACCGGACTTCACGCCTTGCACATGATTGTGGGCTGCGGCATCATGACGACGCTTATCATTCTGGCGCTGCGAGGAGCCTTCTCCAAAGGCCACTACAATGCCGTTGAAATCGCCGGGCTTTACTGGCACTTTGTCGATATTGTCTGGATTTTTCTGTTTCCCCTGCTGTATCTCATCGGAGGCCGTTACTAAGGGGTGATTGCGTATGTCTGAGCTTGTCTCGCACGTGGAGAGAAAAAAGGTTTACGTCCTTGTTTGGGTTGTCCTCCTCTGCTTTACGGCCCTGACGACCGGTGTGGCCTACATCGATCTGGGTGCCTTCAATACGGTCGTGGCTCTCGCCATTGCGGTTTGCAAGGCCTCGATCGTGGTTCTCTTCTTCATGCACCTCCGCCACAGCGAGAAGCTCATCCGTTTGGTGGTGGGGGTTGCGGTTTTCTGGCTTTGTATTCTGATTGTGATTTCTCTCTCCGATTTCGCAACCCGGTTTCGCATCTCCAGACCTTCCTGGCCTCAGAGCCAACCCGTGACCGTTCATCATCTGGACATGAGCCCCGGCACCACCACGGCCGAATAGGCCTCGCGGCTTTTCACCGTGCCGCCGGCGTCATAAGTAAACCCGTAAGTTGTAACCTGATTCGTGCTGGCGCTGAAGGCATAATTCGGGCACGGCCCTTGCGTCTGGCCGTTCGTCTGACAGGTCATGTTGCCGTAGCGGTCGTAGCTGAACGTCAGATTATGCGTGGCGTTGCCCGTGGCTACCGAACCGGTCAGCCGATGCGTGGGATCGTAGCTGAGCGCTGCCATGATCGCCGCCGCTGGAAGCAACAAGCCGCGAACCTTAAAAACGAAGGTTCGCGCTACTGGAGCGGCTCGTTGGATGCCGACGACCAGCGCTGCCTGATAATCCTCCGGCGTGGTCTCGCTTCCGCTGACTGTCACGGAAGTATCCTGCGAAACGTGAAGATAGCCTGGAACATTGGCGCCCAGCGATTGATAGCCTTTGTCCGAAATGCAGAGAATAAAGGTAGCAAAAACCACAAAGTCATAAAATAATTCGGCATGAACTTGCTACTACTCATGCGGTGTCCTGCCGCTCGTTCGAGGGCATCGGCTCGGGGGGCCACATCCGCGATAAACTCGAACGGGATAACCCAGCCTGCCTCTGTGTGTTTCCTTCCAAACTTCTTGTATCTCTCAGGCTGATTCGTCGAAAGCACATCGACTACCACATCTTGGCATTCCTTCGAGACCGAAAGAACCCTCGCTAGCATGACCTCGCCTTCGGTTGAGGTTAATCGTACGACTCGACGCTCGAAACCACGCAGCTTTTCGTAGTCAAAGGCAACCATAGC
>CADDZJ010000015.1 GCA_902812415.1 Acidobacteriota bacterium | reverse complement strand
GCAGGGAGCAAACCAACTGCTGCTGACAGGCAATGCCGGCCTCACGGATCGTTACCTGGACCCGCCCGTCATTGCAAATTATACAAACCACGGTTCCACAGGGGGATTTTCCGCCACTTATTTGCGAGACCTTTCGGACCGCCAGCGGTTGCGACTTTCGGTCCGGCATGATCAAGTCCGATATCTCGTTCCTGATGAACTTGTACAGAAGGCAGTAGGCCAGCGACAGGATGGAGCCAGCGTTGAAACCAGCGGTCAGGCTGATTACGAACGGACCCTATTCCCCGGTCTATTGCTCAGCGCCGAAGGAAGCGTGCGCGATGAGTCTTTTCGCTTGTGGTCCAATCGTTTTGCTACGCCGGTCATCGTGAACCAACAGCGCGGATTCCATGAAGGTTATGGCCGAGTGACTTTGGCCGGGCAGCGCGGCGCCCATGACTGGAAGATTGGCACCGACGCCATTTTCAATCCGGTGCATGAAGCTCTACAGTATTCAATTACGAATCCTTCTCTGTTCGATCCTGGCGTCGCGCCTCGTTTCAGTTTCTCCGATCATCGCATGGACGTGGAACCTGCCGCCTTTGCGCAGGACGAATACCATCGAAATAACTGGAATGTGCGTCTGGGCGTGCGATATGATCACTACCAATTTGTGGTGAACCAGGCTGCCTGGAGTCCGCGCGCCGCAATCTCCCGTTACTTTCCCTCCGCTGGAGTTCTTGTTCACGTCTCCTATGATCGGATCTTTCAAACGCCCGCCGCCGAAAATCTTCTACTCGCAAGTTCGTCCCAGGTCGAGCAAATCAGCGGCCTGGTGCTGCGCCTGCCTGTTGAGCCAGCCCGCGCGAACTACTATGAAGCGGGTCTGACGAAGGGCATTCAGGGCAAGCTTCGTTTCGATATGAATGTGTTTCAGAGGGATTTTCGAAACTACTCGGACGACGACACCTTGCTCAACACCGGGGTGAGCTTCCCGATTGCCGACGCCAGAGCGCAGATTCGGGGCGTCGAGGCCAGATTGGAGATGCCGCGCTGGGGCCGCTTCTCGGGCTTTGTTAGCTACGCCAACCAGGAGGGGATCGGCCAGGGGCCCATTACCGGCGGGCTGTTTATTGGCGCGGAAGCTATTGCAGGCGTGGCGGACAACAGCGGCTTCTGGGTGTCGCAGGATCAGCGCAATACGGCGCGCGCCAGATTGCGCTTTCAGGCAAGCCGACGACTCTGGCTTGCCACAGAAAGCTCCTTCGGAAGCGGCTTACCCGTAGAACTCGATACCGGGGATACAGACTATCAGTTTCTCCTTGCGCAATATGGCCCACGCATCTTGAATGCAGTGGATTTTGCGCGAGGGAGGGTGCGGCCTTCCTATTCTCTCGACGCCTCCTCGGGCATTGATCTCTACCATAAAGAAAATAAAGCTCTCACCCTGGAAGTTCAGATCTCAAATCTTACCAATCGCCTCAACGTCATCAACTTTGCCAGCCTGTTTTCAGGAACGGCCATTGGCGCGCCTCGTAGTTTCCAAGCGCGGCTGAAAGCGACTTTCTGAGAGCGCTCAAGGAATTTACGAAGAGATATCCGTGGCATGGCGCAAGACTCTCAAGGCGCGGCTTCATCTGGTAATATCCTTTACTGAGAACCGAAACGGAACTCTTGCGATGTCGGACGAAGTCCTCATTATTGGCGGCGGATTTGCGGGTCTTGCTGCGGGAGTGGCGCTTGCCAAAGCGGGCCGGCGAGTCCGATTGCTTGAGCAGAAGCCCTATCTGGGCGGGCGCGCGCGATCGTTCTACCACGCTCCGACAGGCTCCGTCGTTGATAATGGCCAGCACATTTTCATGGGGTGCTATCACTCCACGCTGGAATTCCTCGAAACAATTGGAACTTTGGATCGCGTTCGTTTTCAGCCGCGCCTTACGGTCCATTTTGCGGATCGGGAGAGCGGCCTTACGTCTCTCGAGTTCCCTTCTCTCTCCGCGCCCTGGCATCTGATCGCAGGGGTGCTTAAGTCGAACAGTTTCACGCTCAGCGAGAAATTGCAGGTATTGCGTCTGGGCCGCGCCCTGTGCACCGCTGATTCCGGAAATCCGCCCCGGGATTTTGAACGGCTCACAGTCGACTCTTGGATGGCAAGGTTGGGCCAATCGGAAAGGTTGCGGCGAAATTTCTGGGGGTTGCTCTGTATTGCGGCGCTGAACGAAGACCCATCCATTGCCGCTGCTTCTCTCTTTGAGCCAGTCCTTCGGCTGGCATTGTTCCAATCGCCTGCTGATTCGCGGATTGGACTTGCTTCAAGCGGTTTGAGCGAGTGCTACACGGAGGCGGCAGCCGCCTACATCCGCTCAAGGCAAGGTACGGTCGAATTCGAGCGAAACGTCACGGGACTGATTCTCTCAGCGGCGCCGGGCAACCCACGGCTCGATCCTTCAGCGCTCGATTCCGCAGAGAATGGCGCTATCGACGTTCACCAGCCCCTTGCGTGTCGCGGGGTTCAGCTCTCCGACGGCACAGTCATTGAAGCTGCGGCCGTACTGAGCGCCGTTCCATGTTTCCAACTGACCCGTTTGCTCCCGGAAAGCCTGCTTCGCAGCGCGTCTTTCTTTGCGGGGCTCGCCTTGATGCGCCCAACGCCGATCATTTCTCTGAATCTCTGGTTCAACCGCGAAGTCACTGACCTTGAATTTGTGGGCTTGCGCGGGACCACAATTCAATGGCTTTTTAATCGCGGGAAGATTTTGAATTCCGGCGAGCATTATGTGAGCCTGGTGATCAGCGGCGCTCACAATTACATTCAACACGACAAGGAAGACTTGCTCAGGCTGGCTCTCGCCGAGTTAAGGGAGTTGTTTCCGGCCGCCCGGGAAGCCAAGCTGGAGCACTCGCTGGTGATCAAGGAGCGATTCGCCACCTTTTCGCCCAGCATTGAGGCGGCCGTGGCGCGCCCTTCGGCCTCCACACCCATCAGGGGATTGTATCTTGCGGGCGACTGGACTCGGACGGGGTTGCCCGCTACCATTGAAAGCGCGGTCAAGAGCGGGTACACTGCGGCTGCGGAAATTTTGCAGGCAGGGTGATGGGCTATGGCGGACCTTCAGAACTTATTCCGCGATCTGCCCGCATCGCCGCGCATCGGGAGGATTAAAGAATATGCAACGTCGAGAGTTCAGTAAAGGTCTTCTAAAAATCGCAGGCGCTGGAGCGCTTCTGGGGTGGGCTGGCAACCGATTGCGGGAAGAGACGAGCTTTGCCATGCCTTCGGCTGGCGTGGGCGCGAACCCTTCCTCCAACCCGCGACTGAAAGGCGCTTATCGTTTCTCTCGCGGCCGCTGGGTTTACGTTCACCTGGAAGGAACGCCGTCCGAAATCGGATTTCAGCATGGATATTTGCTGGCGTCTGAAATCAACGACGCCTTTCAATCCGTCGCGCTCACCAATTGTCGCGGTACGGGAAAGAACAAGGAGTTCTTTCGCCGCGCGGCGCGGGAAATGCTCTGGCCCAAAGTAGAGCCTGAATATCAGGAGGAAATCGAGGGCATATATAAAGGGCTTCAAGCGCGAGGCGTCGCCATGAGCCTCGATGATGTGATCTGGCTGAATGCCATGGAAGAGTTGGCGGATTATTACGTTCCCTGGTACGACGCTCAGCATAAAGTGGCGGAAGCCCGGCCCATCTTGAGTCCGGGCAATTGTAGCGCTTTCGTCGCCACCGGAAGCTGGACTCACGATCGCGGAATTGTGATTGCCCACAACACCTGGACCAGCTATCTGCATGGCGAACGCTGGAATATGATCTTCGATATCGTTCCCCGCCGCGGCTATCGCATTCTGATGGATGGCTTCCCCGGCATCATCGCCAGCGACGACGATTTCGGGATCAACTCGAACGGCATCATGATCACCGAAACGACCATCACACAATTCAAGGGCTGGAATCCGGACGGCAAGCCGGAATTTTCTCGCGCGCGCAAGGCCATGCAATACTCTTCGTCGATTGATGATTACGTCCGCATCATGCTCGATGGGAACAACGGCGGCTACGCCAACGATTGGCTATTGGGAGACTGCAAAACCGGAGAGATTGCGCAATTTGAGTTAGGTTTGAAAGCCTGGCGCGTATGGCGCACGCGGGATGGATACTTCGTCGGCTCGAACTTCGCGCGCGACCCCAAAGTGCTCGCTGAAGACACCACCTTTAACCCCAATGATCTCTCGTCCTCACCCAACGCGCGCCGCGTCCGATGGGAGCAGTTGATGAAGCAGCACAAAGGCCAAATTGACGTCCATCGCGGACAGCAGTTCTTATCGGACCACTATGATACCTGGCAGAGGAAGGAGGAAGCCAACGAACGCACTCTCTGCGGTCACGGCGATCTCTCACCCCGAGGCGTGAAGGTCTGGGACTGGGCGCCGTACTATCCGGGCGGCTCGATAACCGGCAAAGTGGCGGACAGCCAAATGACCCGAGAGATGAGCTTTATCGCTCGCCGCGGACACCCCTGCGGAGGCGATTTCCTGGTTCAGCCGTTTCTTGAAAAACACCCACACTATGCCTGGCAGAAACCGCTGCTCCGCGATATGCTCGCCGGCCCCTGGACAGTTTTTAAGTCTGGAGAAAAGGTGTGATGGGCTTGCCCAGCATCGCTATCGGCCCTGATTCCCCCCAATGGGTTCGACATCGCGCCCATTGGCATCCCCACACCAAAAACTTTGCTGGCGCGGCGATGGATGATCGCCCTTCTTGAAAAAAGCGAGACCGACGATCATCCACGCCGCGCCAGCGCGAAGATTGAAGGTTATCCAAGACCCGCAGCTTACTGAGCCTGACCGTTCGGGCTATCGCCCGATTCCGTTTTCCCCCTCCGTTCGACGATGGTTACCGTGTGGCGAGCTTCTTCGCAAAGTCCAGCAGGAAATCGCGATCTGCATCGATCATTCGGTCCAACAGTCCGCGGAGTTTAAGCAGGAAGCGCGCCTCGGAGCCAGCCTCGCTCTCTTCCTCAGCCAGTTCCTCAAGCGTCTTCCGCCGCGATAAATTGGGCGTTGGCGGCGGATTTTCACCGGAAAAGAACAGCCGGTATAAAGGGACGTCCAACGCCGCCGCAAACCTTTCCAGTGTGTCCAGTGAAGGCACGGTATGTCCGTGCTCCACCCGTGAAATGTAGCAGCGGAGCAGACCGCTGGCCTTCTCAATGTCCCCCTGAGAAAGGCCTTTCTGCTCTCGGATCTGCCGGATTCGTTCGCCAATTAACATAATCATCGACTCCTTATGGTTCCTACATCTTGTTTGAGCATCTGCTCTTAAACAACTATCGTCTTAATTAAGTCAGTATTAAATGGCGCAATAGTACTAGTACTAAAGTACTAGTCGTCTGATTCTGAGATTTGTGGAATGATACCATCCGTCGCAGTCATTATTCTATAGCTGGAAAGTCCGCACTCAGGGCGGCTAAGATGTGAGAGAGAAACGGCAAAAGACTTCATGGACACGCCCCCAAATCTGTTGTGGCTGTTTCGGTTAGTATATTTTCAGGCAGACCCCAACACCATTTTAAGCAGCGCCATTCGCACATAGAGGCCATTCTGCGCCTGCCGGAAATAGGCAGCGCGCGGGTCCTGGTCAACCTCCATGGCGATCTCATCAACCCGCGGGAGCGGGTGCATGATAATGGCGTCTTGTCGCATTAATTTTAAGCTTTCGCGGTTGATGACGTAAAGGCCGCGACATTTCTCATAATCGGAGATGCGATCCCCAAAACGCTCCTTCTGCACGCGTGTCTGGTAGACGACGTGGACCTGCGGCAACACCTTCTCAAGATCGCTCTCTTCTTCGTAAGCCACCTTCCGCTCGCGCAGGTATTCCAGAATGTCATCCTTCATTTGGAGCAAGGCGGGCGCTACAAAATAGATTTTGATGTCGTGAAACTTGCCGAGCAGGTAGGCCAGCGACCGGACGGTTCTTCCCTGCGCCAGATCGCCCACCATGGCGATGCGCAGTCCATCGATCGCGCCAATCTCTTTCTGGATCGTATAAAGATCCAACAGTGCTTGTGTCGGGTGCTGGCCCACTCCATCACCCGCATTGACGATGGGTACGCGGGAAACGGCCGCTGCGCGCTGTGCGGCGCCAACCTCATAGTGGCGGATCACGATGATATCTGCGTATCCGTTCAGAATGCGGATGGTATCCTCCAGCGTCTCGCCTTTGGAAACCGAGGAAAATTCCGCCGCGTTCTCCGTGGTGATCACACGTCCACCCAACCGATGCATGGCCGCCTCGAACGAGAAGCGAGTGCGCGTGGAAGGCTCATAAAAAAGCGTGGCCATGATCCGCCGATGGTAATCCGTGACCCCGCCCTTCCTGACCACATCCTCCATGTGCCGGCTGGCCTCGAATAGTTCCAGCAAGATCGGACGATCAAATTGCTGCGCCTCAACAACATGATGAAGTTTCATGAAGTGTCCATATCCTGTCAAAAATCCAGAAGATTCTCGAAATTATGCCTGACGACGTTTGTTGGAAAACGATACCGCGTAGGTGCAGTTTGCGTCAATGGCACAGGGGAGTAGGGTGCCATTCATGAATCGCCTCTCCCTCGAGTTGTCACATCGAGTTCCAAAAGTTCGGCCCAATCTCGGGTGCTGTAATTCTGAATGATCCCTTCGGCTGTCATTCTAGGTGGACCGAAGAATCCCCGTGTCTAAAAATGCAGGGATTCTTCGTCGCCTGCGGCCCTTCAGAATGACAGGCGCTCGAGGTTTTCAGCAACCTGCAAGGCAGTGCTCAGTGATGAGTGACGAGCAGAGATCGCTTGGGACGCTTCGGCTGTGTTTGCTTGTCTCTCGCCACTTTTCACTCATCACCATCGCCGTAGGCCAGGTCCATCAACACGCCTGCGGCAGCAATAAGTTGTCGTTACGTATTTTCTACCGTTAAACCTTCTGTGGCGAGGCCCGCGCATCAACCTTGCATTCCTGTGTCATGTCGGCGCCCGCCTCGAATCATGGCGAATACCAGCCCACCCAGCATGAGGAGCGTAGCCGCTCCGCCCATCATGAGGAGATGTAAAACCACCACGGAGTATTTCCCGGTGCTGGGGTTGTAACGGTAACAGTACAAAATCATTTCATCAACCGGCGAGCCGATCCGATCATGAGAAGCTTCAACCAGCGCCAGGCGCAAATGCCCTGCGGGGTATTTAATGCCGTAGAAATACTGGGCCAGCTTGCCGCCAGGCGTGAGAACCATGATGGCGACCGCATGGGCGAACATGCGCGTCTGCGGGAGATATTTGTAATGAAAGCCCACAGCTTGGGTAAGAGCGGCAATCGACGCCTCACTGCCCGTCAGGAAATGCCACCCCCGCGCAGCCGCAGGCCGGCCATAAAGGCGAAGATATAAGCTCTTCTTCTTTGCCGCGATCTGCGGCGTGTCATGCGGATCGAAACTCACGGTCACCACGTTGAATTGTTTTCCTACCGTGAATTTCAGCAACTTCAATGCCTGAAGCAATCCATGCTCTTCCAAAGTGCAAAGCATGGGACAATTGAAGTATACGAGCGACAGGATCACAGGTTTTGAGCCGAAGTAGTTCCCCAGCCGGACCCTCTGTCCGCTTGCGTCGCGGAACATGAGATTCAGGGGAATCTGATGTTCCAATCGCTGGTCAATCCCCACGCCGCGTAACACAGAAGGCATGACTTTCGAGCTTCCTACCGCAACATTCCAATCAGGCTCCATCTTGCATTCTCCACGCGTAACAGGCGCAGACGAGTTCGTTTGTGCCCGCGCGATGAGAGGAACGAACATGATTGCCGCCATCACTTCAAGCGCCAATATCACCGCTAAGGAGGAAACGCTGTCGAAGATGTCGCTGCACGAGATCATTCGATGATGGGTTTCAGTAGAAGGTTGGAGATGCCGTCCAGAGGAATTATCACCCAGTCAGGCCGGTTTTTGAGTTCATAGACAAGCTCATACATCGCTTTGTCGAGCAGGTAGATTCGCAGGAGTGTATTTAACTCGTCGCGCCTCTGAGGAAAAAAGACGCCCTCGCCGGCAATCTTCAGATATGAGTCGAGGAAGGCTATGGATACGGCTCGCATCCAAAATTGCGCCAAGGCGTCGATTCGACGCGCAGTCACGGATGAAGCGTCAAGGCCTTGCGCGGCCCGGCGAAGGCCTGTCATGGCTGCGTAGTGAAACGACCGAAGCATTCCCGCCACGTCGCAGAGCGGCGACCGTTTTATGCGTCTCTCGGCGAGCGAGCGCTCAGGTTCGCCTTCGAAGTCGATGATGATGAAATCGCTTCCGGTATAAAGCACCTGGCCAAGGTGATAATCCCCATGCACGCGCGTCCTCGGGGAAGTCAGGCGGGCGGTTTCCAGAACCCGAAATTGCGAAAGGATGGAATCATCGAGTGAAAGGACGCGTTGCGCGCTCTCCTGAGTCTTCGCTGACAATGTTTGCAGGCGGTTTTGCAGCAATTCCAAGGCGTGCCAGGCAAGGCGAATCATCGATTCTGAAAGGCCACGCTGGAAATCCGGGGTGAATGGCTCCGGCGCAAAATCAGGATCACTCGAATCCGATGCCAGCGCCAAATGCAATTCAGCCGTCCGCTGGCCCAGCAAACGCACGTGGCCGAGATATGGTCCTATCAGTTCTTCTTGCGCCGAAGAAGGGATCTCCCCGCTCTCAATTTCCAACAAAAAATCCGTCACGAGAAAATCTTCGGGTGGCGCAGCGCTGGACCTTGCGGCGCGCTCCAGATAACTTTCCAGCGATTTCAGCGTGTACTGCCAGGCATCCCCCTGATTGGGAACAAACCCTTGCAGAATCGCCAAAGTCGCTGGAGCAACACCAGCCCGGCGATATTCAATGGCGCCGACAATGGGAGGCGTATTTTTGAAATGGGCCTTCTGTGTCAGGAAGCTCCCAATCTCAAGTTCCAGGTTTCTTCCCTCTTCAAGCCGCCGGAAGAACTTTAAGATGAATTGGTCACCATAGCGGATCGACGTATTGCTCTGTTCCACTCGCATGAGCGAAGGAGCGAGAGCTTCATTTGCCAATCTTGAAAGAGGATTCGAATCTGAAACCGAAAAGGCTACAACATCACCGTTCTCGCCTTGGAAGCTCGCCTGACGCCGAATCGATTCCAGAAGAGACCGCGCAAAGGGAATCTCATGCAGGGCATCGGAGAGATCACAGACCCATGGCCGGCCTTCCATTTCCATGGTCATGCGAGCCACGGGAACGTGCGATTCAGCAGGCGGATGATTTTTTCCCTGTACGGTGAGCGCCAGCGGCAACGCATATCGCTGAGTATGACCTGCCGCATATTCCACGAGAAGCAGGCACAGATATGCCTGTACATCTTCGGAATTAAAAGGGACTGTTTCGACGACTTTAATCGACTGGATCGTATCAGCCTTGCCGCCAAACCAGCGCTGGCCACGCAGGAAATCGGGTAGACTCTCAGGCAGGATTTTACGCAGTTGATCGGATATAAGCCTGCGGTTTTCCTCCATCAATTCCATCCTAGCAGGATGATGAAGAGGAGGCGACCCCTTACTCGCTCTCGTTCCTTGGGCCCTTTTCCCAGGTGGAGGGAAAGAAAATTTGCCCTTCTTACCCTCCCCAGCGCACCCGCACTCGATACTTCAGAGTCGCTTCGCCATTCGCCGCGACCGGCACTGCAAATCGCGCTGAAAAGGCGCTGGTTTTCTGATAGGGGAAACTCGAACTCAGCAACTCCCAGTCACCGCCAAAAGGTTCATTCACCGTTACCTGGATGGGTTGTGATTGATGGTTGCGCAGCACGATCTCAAACGTCATTTCAGAAGAATGCTGTCCGAGCCTCTGATAATCCGTCTGCTTTCTCTCTTCCGTCACGTCGAAAGCGTTGCCGGCATTTAAATTGATCATTTCGCCCTCTGGAGTATGATCCATCCGGTCTTCGCCCAGGAACTGCCCGTGACCTGCCGAATCCTTTCGGTAGACGCGCACAACGCCTGCCGGCAGAGGCCTGCCCAGGGCGTTTGACTTCGAGTTTTCAAATTTCAGGCGCACCTCGACAGGGTCCTTGAACGGAGTGCCCGGCTCCGGGTTGCGATAATAGTAGGACTGGCCGTTCACCTCATAGGTGCGCGTCACAGAAACGTGATTGGCCGAAAGCAGGCTGATTTGCTTGGATTCGTGATCCGGCAAGGTTGTGCGGCGCTGCAAGGTGTAGAGGTGGTAAGAGGAAAAGGGTTGCTGGGTAAATTGGGCTGGAGCCGGGGGAGCCGTGGCCATGCTCATCGTCATTCGAGCCTCAGGCAGCGCCACCGGCGCATAGACGCGATGCACTTCGCCGGCAATGAGCTGAAGCGACGCATCCGGGAAGATTGCTCCACTCTCGTTCTTAAGTGTCACCCAGCCATTCAGATTCGCCTGACTGCCGGAAGTGGCGAGCGTCAGAACGTAATCCGCGTTCCAACCCATCCCGTCTGTGAGATAGGAAACCTCTGCAACCTGCTCCCCTGCCTGATGATTCTGAAGCAGGAAGATCAGCGAAGGCTTGAGCGAAAGGCTGGATGGAAGCTCAGGGAAAACGTAGTGATCCACTTTGAGGCCCGTCACAACCTTGCCGTCGACCTCCCACACAGGCTCAGGGCTGGCCGCCAGCAACTTGGCCTGGATCGGGACTTCCACCTCCGAGTTGTTCTCCAGGCGAGTTCGAACCAGCGTGAGTGATCTTCCAACATAAGCTTCGAGTAAACTCTGCGGATTCACGGTATTGTAAAGGTAATCCTGTTCCAGCACCGTCCATGGCGCGGAACCGGTTGTCGGAGCAAGTTGCACCGTTTGGGGTTGAAGCTTTTGTGCAATCCCGCTGAGTTGCAGCCTGACGCTGCCCTGCGGCAGATCGATCCGGCGCGCGTCGCGCACCAAGGCAATCCCTGAATTGTAGACGGTTAAAGCAAGGGACTGCCGGTCCGCTGCGGTTGAAGTTCGTATCGCCTGAGCCCGGAGGCCCGTCGCAGCGATACTGAGCGCCGCCATTCCGGTCATGAGCCATCCCAACGCCGCGCGAATTTTCAGCATCTAATTATCCTCCTTGATTGTTGATAGCAACCTGCTAAGTCCTCGACCCGCTCCGGATCGAGGCGGGTTTGAAATATTTGACTATCTCCCGGATATTTACGATAAATGAATGCTATGGCTCTCCTACACGGCCGCGTGGCGCTGAGCGTCGTGATTCCTGTCTATAACGAGTCGGGAAACATCCAGCCGCTCTCGGAACGGGTGTGCGACGCGCTGGCCCACTTTCCTGGCACTCTCGAGATTCTCTTCATCGATGATGGCAGCACGGATGCCACGCTCGCGGAGCTTTCGGACGCGCAGCGGCGCGACCCGCGCGTTCGAATCCTTCATTTTACGCGGAACCGAGGCCAGACAGCGGCGATGGCGGCGGGCTTCCGCTATTCCAGGGGCGAGGCCGTGGTGACGCTCGACGGAGATCTGCAGAACGATCCGGCTGATATCCCAAAATTGCTTGAAAAGCTAAAGGATTGGGATGTGGTGTGCGGTGTGCGGATTCGCCGCCAAGATTCCTGGTGGAAGCGTATTTCTTCAAGGATTGCCAATGGAGTGCGCAACTGGGCAACCTGCGACGATATTATTGATACCGGATGCACCTTGAAAGCCTTTCGAGGTGAGTGCGTCAGGAACCTGGAACTTTATCAGGGCATGCATCGGTTTTTACCCACGTTGCTCAAGATGCGAGGCTATCGGGTGATCCAGGTTCCCGTCAGTCATCACCCACGATTGCACGGAAAGACTAAATACGGCACCTGGCGGCGGCTGGTGAAAGGGCTCGCTGATCTTTACGTGGTGCGCTGGATGAAAGCGAACTGGATTGATCCGCACCCCAGCCTCGAAATTCACGAGAGCGCTGAGGTAAGGCTGAAAGCGACCGGCGAAAAATGAAGATACCGTTGTGACGCAAAGCTGATCTCTCCGCAGGGTGCGCCTGATCCATACAGGAATCACTTCATTTTGGATGACATCACCTCCTATCCCATCCACGCCTTTCTTCTCTGCATCGCGATCATGGCTTCCGCTGGCTGCGATTGTGATGTGCCTTTTTTTCATTGGTCTGGGCCGCCTGCCGTTGCTCGAGCCTGACGAAGGTCGAAATGCCGAAGTGGCACGGGAGATGCTAGTATCCCACGATTGGATCACGCCGCATTACGACACCCTTCCTTACCTCGACAAGCCCATCATCCTTTTCTGGGCTGTAGCAGGTTCATTCCGATGTTTTGGTCTCACGGAATGGGCGGCGCGATTTCCTTCAGCCCTCGCTGCGGTCCTCACCGTGCTGTTGGCCTGGCTGGCGGGAGCCAAACTTGACGGCGGAAAGACCGGACTTCGCGCGGGAGTGATTCTCGCCACCTCGCCTCTCTTCTTTGCTCTGGCGCGAACCGTAATCTTCGACATGACCCTCACCTTCTGGATAACCCTCGCTCTGCTCTGCTTCTGGTTCAACAGCCGGCGCAGTTCTACCAGCCTGCAGCTCGACCTTATCGCTTTCGCGGCGATGGGCCTCGCGGCCCTCACGAAAGGCCCGGTGGGATTTCTGCTGCCCTTGATTGTTCTTCTGGTCTATCAGGCGCTCGCTGGAAAGTTTGCACAGTTGAAGAGATTGCACTGGGCGCTGGGCTGGATGGTGTTCTTGGCCATCACGCTGCCCTGGTTTATTGAGGTTTCGCTTCGCAATCCGGGATTCCCAAAGTACGCCTTTTGGGAAGAGAGCCTGCTGCGCTTCACCACGGGCGCGCACCTGCATCGCTCCCAGGGCATTTTTTACTATATTCCCGTCTACCTGGGAGGATTTTTCCCCTGGAGTTTCTTCCTTCTTTTTGCCGGCTGGAACTGGCGCAAGAAGTGGCGCAGGCTGCGCGAAGAGGCGCACCACGCCGAGCTGTTTCTGCTCACCTGGGCGGCAGTGGTTTTTATCTTCTTCACGATCTCGCACTCCAAGCTGCCGAGTTATTTCCTGCCCGCGCTGATTCCTCTCAGCCTTCTGATGGCCCTGGCCTGGCGAGACATCGAAGGCAGCGGCGCGGTTCGCTCGCCGGATTGGCTGACGGCGGGATTCGCTGTGATGATTCTTCTGGGTTTGTTGATGGCCGTCTCCCCGCAACTCCTGCACTTTCACGGCTTCGAAAAGCAATTGGCCAGAAAGCTGCCGGGCTCGGTGCTGTCTCTTCTGAGGTCCTCCTTGCTGCTGGGGGGATTGATCGTTGCGGCGCTGGGTTTTCTGGGCCGCAATCTGGCGATGCGCTCGCGCAAGCCGATCTTGCGGCAACTGGCTCTTGGCGTGGTTGCTCTCACCGTGCCCCTTCTGGTCTTGAGATGGATCGCACCCCTCAAAAACTACTTCGCAACTTTTTCCAGCCGACGGCTTGCCGGAGCCATTTTAACGAGCCGGCAACGGAACCTCCCCATCTACGGTTACTATTATTTCCGGACCAGCCTGCCATTTTATCTCCGGCGGCCCGTGGGTCTTGTGACAACCGATGGCGACGAGCTGACCAGCAACTATGTGGTGGCGCGATTTAAAACCCTAAGGAAGACGGCTCGATTCCCTTCCGGGATAAATCCTTCACAGACTGGGACTGCAATGACGGCTGAAGCGCAGGGCGAATGGGCAGGCCAGCCCCTGCTGCTGGATTTCCGACAATTGAGCGACCTTGCTCGTTCCGGTCCAGGTCCTTTTTTGCTCATTGTGCAAAACCATGAGATCAACGAAGCGCTGGGCGCCGCGGGCTCCATGTTTCCTCTCTGGGGAGCCTGGAAGTACTCCGTTTGGGAAA
This sequence comes from Acidobacteriota bacterium, assembly GCA_902812415.1. GTDB lineage: Bacteria > Acidobacteriota > Terriglobia > UBA7540 > UBA7540 > RH2-MAG17b. The sequence goes on along the minus strand of CADDZJ010000015.1, from coordinate 45,820 downwards.
AAAGGCCGGGAACAGCGACGAGTGGCGAGTAAATCAGCCGCGGACGATTATGTGCGGAATCTGTGGAATCCTGAATACAACCTTCGAGCCGCTCGACGCCTTGAACCCCATCGAGCGCATGTCGGCTCGCATCCTGCATCGCGGGCCTGACAGTTACGGCAAGTTTGAACTCCCCTATCTCTCTCTTGCCATCCGCCGGCTGAGCATCATCGATCTTGAAACCGGCGATCAACCCCTCTCCAACGAAACCGGAGACGTGACGTTGGTCTTTAACGGGGAAATCTACAACTACCGGGAGTTGCGCAAACAACTGATCGAGCATGGGCATCGCTTTCGCACGCATTCCGATGGCGAAGTGATTGTGCATCTTTACGAAGAGCGCGGCGAGGACTTTGTCGAAGAATTAAATGGGATGTTCGCCATCGCCCTGTGGGACGAAAGCCGCAAACGCCTGGTGCTGGCTCGCGACCGCGCAGGCGAGAAACCCCTATATTACTGGCAGCGGAACGGAGCTTTGGTGTTTGGCTCTGAAATCAAGTCCATCCTCGAATATCCTGAAGTGGGCCGCGCGCTCGATTTCGAAGCCGTCAAACAATATCTCTTTTACGGTTACGTTCCCTGCCCTCGCACGATCTTTTCGGAAATCAAAAAGCTCCCTGCAGGTTATCGCATGGTGGTGGAGCAAGGCCAACGCCGCCTGAGTTCATTCTGGCGGCTGAAGGACTATCTCCGCCCGCTTGGGAAGCCCGGGATCATTCGCGCTGAAGAAACCGAGCTTGTAGAAGACCTTCGCCGCCGCCTGCGCGAGGCTGCGATCTCACGCCTGGTCAGTGACGTGCCGCTGGGGGTATTTCTGAGCGGAGGCGTCGATTCATCCACCCTCGTTTCACTGATGAGCGAACTGGCTCCGGGACAGGTTAATACTTTCTCGGTCGCCTTTGTCGAAAAGTCGTTTAATGAAGAACCCTATTCCAGCTTCGTGGCGCGGCATTTCCGCACGCAGCATCATCTGTTGCGAGCAGATGAGCCGAGCCTGCGGGAGGGCCTTCAGGAAATCGCCATGAGATTGGATGAACCTCTGGCAGACCCAGCTGTGATTCCCACATTTCTCCTTTCCCGCTTCGCTCGCCCTCACATCAAGGTGGCTCTAAGCGGCGAGGGCAGCGACGAACTCTTCGGGGGCTATCCGACTTACCTGGGCGCTCAGCTTGCGCAATATTATTTGCGGCTGCCCCGGCTCCTGCGGCGGCAGTTTTTCGACCGCCTGAAGGCGCTTTTGCCGGTTTCCTCCAGCGCTGTGCCCAAAGGTCTTTTTCTGCGGCGCTTTCTTACCCATGCGGAGAAAGATCCAGCCGTGCGGCATCAAATCTGGTTTGGGATGTTCGCGCCTGAGGAATTGGACGCCATCCTGCCCGAGGCAGCAGGAAATCCGCCTCCAAGCATCCGCGCCTTGGAACCGTTGCAGAATGTTCTTGAAGGCGCGCATTTTGAAAACGCTTTGGCCGAGGCGCTTTACCTGGATTTTCAGCTTTACCTCGCCGATGACCTGCTGGTGAAAATCGACCGCGCCAGCATGGCTTGCTCGCTGGAACTGCGCACGCCGTTTCTCGATCATCGCCTGATTGAGTTCGCCGCAGGCTTGCCTGCAAAATTGAAAGTGCGACGCTTTCAATTGAAATACCTGCTGAAAAAGGCGGTGGAGCCCTGGCTGCCGAAGCAAATCGTCCAGCGGCAGAAGCGAGGCTTTTCCGTGCCTGTCGCCGGATGGCTCCGGCGGGAACTGAAGCCGCTGCTCGATGAAATGCTTTCCGAGGAACGCCTTAAACGGCAGCAGATCTTCAATCCTCCGTTCGTTCGGCGTCTCATCGAAGAGCACCATCAAGGCAAGGCCGATCATCGCAAGACGCTGTGGACGCTGCTTTGCTTCGAGCTGTGGTATGAAAACTGGGCGCGCAATTCGTGAGCGTTTTGTCTGATCAGAGGCTGTTTCAAAACCTGTTTCATGGCCTCGGGCGCATGCGGTAGCGGCGGCTTTACGCCGCCATGGTCGATGGCGGGATAAACCCACGGCGACTCGGCATGGGCGATCCGAGGTTCTGAAACAGCCTCCAGCAATCCTCAATGATCCACGAAGATGCATCGCAAGAGATTCAAGATTCCAGATTTCAGATCCGTGATCCAGGGACCGCCGCGCGAAGCCTTTCGAGATGAGGAGTGGAACTGGATCCGGAAGTTGCGCACCCCCAGGCAGGTGCAGGAATTTCTGCGGGCCTTGCCTTATAACTGGGAGGAAGAGGGGGAAACCCTCCGCACTTTTCGCGGCGTTGTGAAGCACGGGAAAGCCCACTGCCTGGAAGCGGCGCTCGCGGCGGCCACCATTCTGGAACAGCGCGGCTACCCTCCGTTGTTGCTCGATCTCGAATCGCAGGACAAGCTGGATCATGTCCTGTTCCTATTCCGGGAACGCGGCCGCTATGGCGCGGTAGCGCGATCCCGCGATGCCGGTCTGCATGGGCGGAAACCCGTCTTCCGAACCCTCCGAGCCCTGGTGATGAGCTACGTCGATCCCTACGTGGACGGTTCGGGAAGAATTATCGGTTATGGGATTCTGGACCTCCGCACTCTTCGACGATGCAACTGGCGCCTTTCTGAAAGAAACGTCTGGGCCGTGGAGCGCGCGCTGATTGAGATGCCCCACAGAAAACTCGCCACATCGGACCGTCGTTATCAAGCGATGCTGCTGCGCTTTCGAGCCTTTCGAGAGAAATACCCGGATAGCCCGGTAACTTTTTATTCCGACCGCCACTTATGGCTGTGACCCACTACTGAATTCTGCAAATCACAGTGACGACATTTTCTGTAGCGGCGCTGTCCTCAGCGCCGAAAAATCGCCGGTGGGGACACCAGCGCTACAGCAGAGGTTGTCACTGTAATTTACAGCGATCAGTAATATACAAGATCCTCGCTCGAACCGCCGCTCGTATCAAGCGTTTTCAAGCGCGAATGCAATACGCTTGCGAGGAAGCAAGCGGACCGGCCCCAGCAGGCCGCTGGGTGGAAGCGACGGAGGTTTCAACTCTCCATAGACGCCCCAACGAATTCCGAAAGTCTCCGCCACGGGTTTGAGATCCGGATTGGGAAGAGACTCAACCTTCTGGATCCACAAATTCCCCACTTCTACCTTCAGATGGTTTGAACCTTTCTTCAGCGCATTCCCGCACGGCAGGCGACGAAGCCCCTTCCACGCGGCTCCAAGCTCAATGCCGTTCAAGAACACCTCGGCGGTCTCATGAACGGTTCCCAAGTCGATCACCCAGTCCACGCGGCTCGGCAACTCACGGACTTCAAATGTGGTCTCGTAACTCCCCCATCCGCTGAAGCGCTTCCCTGCGGGCAAATCCGTCCAGGACTGCAACCGGTCTAAAGCCACGGCTGCCTGATCACCGAGCGTCAGCCGCCAGGGGCCACCGATGGAAACAGGCTCCGGCAGGTCTTTGACAGCGACCCGATGAGTCTTGCCTCGGGCGTCGATCATGAAATATGCACCGTTTTGCGTCGCAACCCCCGTCACGCGCTTCGTGTTGGCGAGCTTTTCGGTCTGTAACGGACCCGAACAATTCGTGCGCGCGATCACGGGCCTTTCCGAAGATCCGAACACGTAGAAGCAAGACTCGAATGGGTCCAGGTGAATCTGAACTTCGGTAACCTTTGCCTGGGGAAGGTCAACATAATCAAAAGCCAGCGTCTCTTCGATGGTATTCGTCTCGGGGTTCCATCTCTGGGGAACGCGGCGGTCCACATTGAACTGCGCGCGAAGGTCCTGAACGAAATGCGAGATGTTGCTGAGAAAGTAGAAGTCCGTGCCGCCAGCGCGGCGGTGGGTGAAGCCGACGTTCTCAACCGCCCTGCGGCACGCATCCTCGCTTGAATCGCCGGCGACAACGATTTTGAAGTCCGGCGTCAACCCGGCTTCCACGATCTTCAGAACTCCAGCGCGGTCTGCGACGAGAACAGCCTTGCCTCTTCCCAGACTTTGCCTTGCATTCATCTGAGGCTCCGGGCTCTATCAGATCGAATGAAGGGCGGCGCGCAACGCTGCGGTGCGGGACCCCTGATCCCTCAATCCCGGAGCCGCTTCCGGCTGGCGCCCCATGAAAACCAGCAGTCCTCCGGCTTCCGCGAATTCCACCAGCCGCTTCAGGCTTTCAACCGGCATGTATTGCGCCCCGGGCACAACGACGGCCGAATACGCGGCCGTTCCCGCCCGAAGCGTCCCTTCCTGCACCGCGCTGATTCTTGCCAGAGCGTCGTCATTGATCAGATCAAAGTCGTAACCCGCCCGTCGCAGATCCAGAAACAATTCCAGCCCCAGGCGTCGCTCAATTTCTGCGTCGATGGTCAGCGAACCAAGACCGTAATGGGCATCGATGTCCGCCAGCGGCACATAAACCGCGATGGGATTGATGGAAGCGCCTTTGAGCAGGAGCGCCGCTGCGCGCTGAATATAGGCGGCAAGGCGCTTGTAATGTCGCCACCAGATATTGTTGTGGTTCGCCATCGTCGAAGCGTAAAAGACCCAGCCCGGCTCGCCCACCTGAGGCGGTGAATAAGAATACCCCTGATTCACGATCTGGTTGATTCCATCCAGGAAAGAGGAATCCGTTGCGCCTTTCATCTGTTCGAGGGTCACCATGAAGAGCGGCTGGCGAAGCCATGTATAGGACTCGCAGGAAATGACCGGTTTCTGATAGATATGACCTGCCGACGAAGCAAGCCGCCGATGATCAATCATCACCGAATAGCGATCCGCCAGCGTTCCTTCTTCGCCTTCGGGAATATCGGCAAGCCCATAACCGCGCATCACGTCGCCCATCGCGCCATGGGCCTGCACCCGCGCCGTCATGCGCTGGCTTCGGCTCCATTCACCCAGCGCGCCGAAGAAATTCTCCATCATGAGATCGGAGAGAGTCTGATGATAATCGTAGCGGATGTGCGGGGTCTCAGCGCCTGCTTCCTGCCAGAGCGCGGGCAGATAAGGAGTCAGGTCGTAGCCGCGCCGCTTCCGGAATTCCCGCATGAAGCGCGGCGTCCAGTCGGCGCCGTAGACTTCCAGGCTGTCACAAAAGACGGACGTGAAAGGCGGATCAGCCACGGATTGAAGCTCATTCACCGTTCGGTTTCCCACGGCGTCCAGGAACAGATTCAGCGCTTCTCTGCAAAAATGATCGATGACGTATCCTTCCATCCCGATGGTCGGCCGCTTTACCTGCTGGCCGGTGAGAGAATCCATGAAAAGCATGACGGCCCACCGCCCTGGCGGAACTTTCCAGCGCAGCTCGCCCGGACCGCTGAGATGCCCCGTGATGACAACCGATCGGCGGAGGTCCAGCGCCCCGGAATCCAGCATGGGCGATGCGACGGCGGCGAAAACTCTCCCCTCGCCGGTCAATAGAGGAAAGAGGGGCCAGGAAAAATCGCCCGGGCCCGCCGCATCTCTCACCAGCGCTTCCAATTTGTGCGCAGCGAGCCGGCCCGGAATGAAGGGGCCTCCATAAGGCCACCCACTGCCCAGAGTAAAATCAAACTGAAGTCCCAATCTTTTTGTCTCGCGCAGCGTATGGCGCAGCAGGTCAAACCACTCCGAAGTGAAATACCGAACGTTGTGAATGCCACGCCTGGGATCATCCACCGCAAGGGGATAAACAGGCTGCAATTCAACGCCGCGCAAGCCGGCATCCCGCATCAGGGTCAGCTCGCGGGTAATTTCTTCAGGCGTCGCCGCCCCGCCAAACCACCACCATCGGGTCATCGGCTTGGCATCATGGGGCGGATTCAGAAACGCCTGCTTCAGCATTTCTATTTCGTTGGATTGAGGAGAATCAACAGATTCGGAGCCGCTGGATAATGACGATCCGCCTCCAGGCGAGCGACCGGCTGTCAATGCAACTCCCGCGCCTGTTGCGCCCAGCAGAAACTCGCGCCGCGTCCAGGCGCTTACCCCCTTTCGTTGCATGCCTTTTCTCCTATGAATAAAACCCAAGCAAGCTCAGCGCAGCCTTGCCGCCCAAGCTAAAGGTTCTCGCCAGGAAAATGAGGATTTACAATCCTGCAATGCGGTGTTCCCATCCGCGATTTTTCGGCGCTGAGGACAGCGCCGCTACAGTTCGCGTTGTCACGGTAATTTGCAACCCTCAACAAGAAAAAGACCCGACTCCAAACCAACAGCAAAGATTACTACGAAGCGACACCCAAGAATCTTCACAGCGTTTTCTGCTGCACGTTTTCGAGATGGGTCTCGGACAGCGGCCGGCTCAGGTAGACATTGAAATCCTGCACGTTTCTGAGGGCAAAGACCGGCACATCCGGCGCATGCTGCGCCTTGACGTGAATGAAGTCGGCGCCCTGAACATCCATGAGCGCGAACGCGGGGCGGAAGTCCTCCTTCATGTACTTCACTTCGATATGGCTCAGCTCGATGCCTTTCACATGACGGATGTAGAAGCCATAGGAAGGCATCGTGCCGAACATGGTGGGTTCGGGATATCCCTTCTCTTTTTCGGGCGGCGCGATCTCAGCCTCCTCCCTCGTGCCGCCGCCCTGACTGAGGATATAGATGTCGCTCAGCTTCACGTCTTCAATTGCGTAGCCAGGAATACCCGTAAGAATGGATGCATAACGCCCCGCCGTATTGGACACAACCATATTGCTGATGTTCACCCGCCGCAGCTTGCCGATGGGCATGCCCGCCGGGCCACGCATGCGGCTGCCCAGGCGAAGGAAGATGGGCAGATTCACGATGTCCCGCATGGTGATATTCGTGATTGAAACATCCTCAAGCAGAGCGCCATCCACCGTTTCAAGAGCCAATCCCTGGCAGTCCTCGAACACACAATTGGAGATGGTGATGTTCTGGAAACCGCCGTTCGATTCTGTGCCGCACTTGATCCTTCCGGTGCGAGGCGCGCGGCGGCCAGGGTCAAATCGCTTGAACGTGCCGTCAAGCACGGTTCCCAGTTCATATCCGCCGGTCACAAAACAATTCGTGATGGTGAGATTCCTGGTCGCTCGCGCATAGCCCAGCGCGTAAGAACTCTTCGGACAAATTCCGTCGTCCCACGGCGAGTTGACCGTGCAGTTCGATACCCGGACGTTCCAGCAGCAATCGATATCCATGCCATCGCGGTTGGTATCAATCACAAGGTTATCGATGGTAAAGTTGTTCACTCCGGTGGCGAGAATCCCAAAATGCCCGCCCTGAAGAATCGAGAAGTCACGAAGCGTCACGTTGTGGCAGTTCTTGAGCGCGATGGCCTTATCGCCAAGGCCCGGATAGCCTCGGTTTCCGACCGACCTTCTCAAGCCCTTGCCCCAGATGAGCCCGGGGCCGAGAATGGAGATGCTTTCCAAGCCTTCTCCCCAGATCAGGCTGTTGTGCCAATGGCTATGACCAAAGTCCTGGTAATGATCGATTCTTGGGTCCGCCGGCTCAGGCGCGTCGTATCCGCCACCTGAACCCTGCGCGGGCGGCTCTGCGGCCAGAATCGTTGCGCCATGGTCAAGATATAAACAGACATTGCTCTTGAGCCGGATGGAGTAGCACAGATACGTTCCGGCTGGCAACAAGACGGTTCCACCGCCAGCGGCTGCCGCCGCTTCAATAGCCTTGTTGATTGCTGGCGTATCGAGCGTCTTGCCGTCACCCCTGGCTCCAAAGGTTCGCACATCGTAGAAGCCCGACACCCGGGCCGCGTGGAACCCGCCCGCAACTGAAAGATGAGGCGGAGCAGCCTCAATATGCGGATAGGGATAATGGGGATGCGGATGAGGCGCGGTGGAAGTTTGAGCCAGAAAATCCGGCGCTGCCGCCAATCCCGCTCCGATTCCAAGCATCCTGCGCAGCGTGTCGCGCTTGCTCCAAACAACGTCCCTCAATTCATCGGCCATGAAACATCCTTTCTGTTCTGTTCTGTTCTGTTCTGTTCTGTTCTGTTCTGTTCTGTTCTGTTTGTCAGCCTTACGGAGCACAACCAAACTTTTCCTTCTGTCATTCTGAGCGAGCGCAGCGAGCGAAGAATCTCGCAAGGCCTTTATCTTCAGAGCGAGATTCCTCGCTGCGCTCGGAATGACACCGTTCAGAATTGTTTTTCAACATCGCGTTAGAGCGTGACCCTATCCGTGCCGGCCACCCACTGTAGCGCCGGTGTCCCCACCGGCGAATTCGACGGCGATGAGGTCCGATTTCTGGACTCCGATAGAGTCCATCGGACTCCACATATCGAGGGCATCATCCCTACAGCGCAATCGCCACGCGGCGCGATGGCAATAGCCGTACCGGACCCAGAAGTCCTGAGGGCGGCAATTCACTCACCCGGCCTTCACCGTAAAGTCCCCAGCGAATGCCAAAAGTCTCCGCCACGGGTTTCAAGTCCGGTGGTGGAAGCGATTCAACCTTTTGGATCCAAAGATTCCCAACTTTCACTTGAAGGTGATTGCTGCCTCGCCGGAGCGCATTCCGGCAAGAAAGCCGTCGTGCGCCTTTCCATGCCGCTCCGAGGTGAACACCATTGAGAATCACTTCGGCCGTCTCGTGGACCGCTCCAAGGTCAAGGGTCCACTCTGTTCCCTCCAAGAGGCTATTTATTGTAAAGACGGTCTCATAGGTTCCCCATCCGCTATAGTTCTTGCCTTGAGGAAACTCCGTCCAAGATTGCAAATTTGCAATCTTGAATGACGAATCGCCTCCAAGACTAAGCTGCCAAGGACCATTGATAGGAATAGGGCCAGGTAACCCCTTCACAGAAGTGCGGTGGGTTCTTCCCTCAGGTCCAACTGCGAAATACTCGCCGTTTGATCGCGCGATCCCGCTTAAATGCGAAGTGCGACCGGATTTTTCAAGTCGCAAGGGGCCAGCGAGATTTGTCGCGGTAACTATCGGCAAGCCTGTAGATCCGAAAACAATGAAACAGGACTCAAACGGCTGGAGACGAACCGCAACTTCTGTAGCAGGACGCCCACCCGACCTAACATACTCAAATGCCATCGTCTCCTCAACCGTTCCGTCCTCAGGATTCCATCGCTCGGGGACTTTATGGCTGACGTCGAGTCGCGCCCTCAAGTCCTGCTCATACCGCGAGATGTTGCTGACGAAGTAAAAATCGGTCTCGCCTATTCTGCGATGTGCAAACCCAACGTTTTCGATAGCACGCTGCAAAGTTTCTGGTCCGCCGTTACCCGCCTTGACGATTTGAAAATCGGGAACGAGAGCAGCACGAACATATTTGAGGGCGCCGAGCCTTTCGAGCGTCAGTACCGCCTTGCCTTTTCCAATCGCCTGTATAGAATCCGGCTGCGGGGAACCTTTTGCAAAGATTTCTGCCAGCGCGCGTCGCACCCGCTGCGTGCCGGACTCACGCTGCATCAACCCTGGAGCGGATTCTGGCAGCCGCTCGGTGAAAATCAGAAATCCGCCTTGACGCGCAAAATCTGCGAGCCGGTCCAAACTCTCAGGAGGCATGAACTTGATTTCCGGAACAATGGCAACAGCATATTCGGCTGTGCCCGCATGGAGCCTTCCGTTTTCGACTTTGGCCATCCTCGCCAAGGCATCATCGTTGATCAAGTCAAAATCGTATCCGGCCCGGCGTAGAGCCATAAACAGCTCAAGACCAAGGCGACGCTGGATCTCCGTATCCATGGTGAGCGAGCCTAAGCCGTAATGCGAATAGATATCCGCCAGCGGCACGTATACGGCGATGGGGTTCAAGGAGACGCCCTTCAGCAAGACCGCCGCAGCGCGCTGGATGTAAGAGGTAAGGTGCTTGTAATGCGGCCACCAGATGTTATTGTGGTTCACCATGGTGGAGGCGTAGAACACCCACCCCGGCTCTCCCGCTTGAGGGGGCGAGTACGAGTATCCCTGATTCACAATCTGGTTGATGCCGTCGAGAAAGCTCGAATCCGTGGCGCCCTTCATCTCTTCCAGCGTGACAAGGAACCGCGGCTGGCGGAGCCACGTGTAACTTTCGCAGGAAACGACGGGCTTGCCATAAATGTGCGCGGCGGAGGAGGCTAGCCGCCGATGATCGATGATGACGGCGTAGCGATCCGCGTCGAGGCCTTCTTCGCCTTCGGGAACGTCTGCCGCCGCGTAGCCCTGCATCGCATCGCCCATCGCGCCGTGCGCCTGAATGCGAGCCGTCATCCTGTGCTCGCGGGCCCACGCCGCGAGAGGCTTGAAAAAATGTTCTACGATAAGTTCCGACAGTGTGAGATGGTAATCGTGACGGACGCCGGCGGTGGTTTCGCCCGCCTCTTGCCAAAGGGCCGGTAAGTAGGGCGTGAGATTGTATCCTCTGCGATTTTTGAATTCCTTCAGAAAGTTTGGCGTCCAATCGGCGCCGTAGACCTCCAAACTGTCGCAGAAGACCGAATGGAAAGGCGGGTCGGAGATCGAATGCAATTCTTCGATCGTCCGCGCCCCCACCGCGTCCAAGAAAAGGTCCAACGCCCGTTGATCGAAGTGGTCGATCACGTAGCCTTCCATGCCGAGGGTAGGCCGCTTCACCAATTGGCCGGTGAGACTATCCGTGAAGGCCAGCACTCGCCAATGGCCCTGAGGAGCTCTCCAATGAATCATTCCGCGATGCTCGGCGGGCAGAACAACAGACTGCGTCAGATCGAGCTCCTCGGAATCGAGCATGGGCGCAGCCACGACGGCGAAGACGCGACCTTCTCCAGTGAGGTAAGGATAAAGCGGCCAGGTAAACTCTCCCGGGCCATGAGCATCCCGGCTGAGCACGGTGATCTTCTGGGCGGCAAGCCGGCTAGGGATGAACGGTCCTCCATACGGCCATCCGCTGCCGAGCGTGAAATCGAATTGAAGACCAAGTCGTTGAGTCTCTTCAAGCGTGTGGCGAAGCAGCCTGAACCATTCAGGCGAAAAATAGCGGACGTTGTGGATGCCGCGCTTTGCGTCGTCCACGGCAACGGGATAGACCGGCTGGAGCTCAACGCCGCGCAGACCTGCGTCGCGCATCATCGTGAGCTCGCGCGTGATTTCTTCGGGCGTGGCGGCTCCGCCGAACCACCACCAGCGCGTCATGGGCTTGGCGTCTTGAGGAGGATGAAGGAATGCTTCCTTGAGTGCTGCGCTATCTTCAGAAATCTGCGCGGCAGTCTCCTGTGCTCCGCCGGCCGCCACCGGTCCGCCAAGAAGAACAGAGATTCCTGCAACTGAGTTTTTTAGGAATTGCCGTCTGGAGGGGTTATTATCCGTAAACGTTTCCCTTTGTTCGAGGTCGCTGGCTAAGCGCGGGTTCGGATGCGAGTTAGTGGAAAGCCCTACGGGCAGTAATAGGCAAAAAACTCTCGCAAAGGCGCAAAGCCGCCAAGGTCCCGCAAAGAAACTAATGGGATTCTGCTTTGCGCTGCCTTGGCGCCTTCGCGAGAGACTGTTGCTTTTCCCTCTCCCTTGTCATCCAATGCCAGGCCAGGCTTCAAAGGCATGATGAAATCCTGCAGGAACGCGCGGCGACTCGCGCCTTGGCGGTGGCGACTCCGAAGGCGTTCTCCGCCACTCAACCGGCAGATAGTCTGGACCTGTAGATTCCTCCACGCACAGCCGCGACTTCTCGTAGAGCTCGTTTATGAGAGGAATCGGGCTGCCCATGGCTTGATTCGGCTGGCGTGGAAGCTCGCCGAGCGTCACATTATAGCAACTGAATTTCTGGTTTGGGTCGTATTGGAACAGCAGCTTTGCGTGCGCATGCACTTGGTCGTAGGCCTTGGCAAGATATTTCATCTGCTCGGGATCGGTCGTGAGCATGGAAGCGAGATGGCGCAAGTAGCGATAGCGCCACAGGCTGATATCGAGATATTTCCGGCAAATGGCGAATTCTTTCAGCCAATTGAATCGCGTCTGAAGCTCTTCCGCCTGAGGCGCGGTCAGATTGGGACGAGCAAGCTCGAGCTCCTGGAACATCCCGTCGATGCCGTTCATGCACTTCTCTTTTTCCTGCACGACGAGTTCGATGTTCTCTTTTGTAGGCTCCAGATATTTCGCATACTGAGGTAAATAGTAGCGGTTCGTATAGCGCAGTAGCGTCTCCTTGCGCGCGATGTTTCCCACAAAATCCGAATTGGTGCTGCTGCCCAGGCCCAGAACGGAAAACGTGAGGTTCACAGCAGCTTCCGAGAGCTGAAGGGCTTTGATGATGTGGGGCGTTGCCTTTTCACCGTAAATCGACACGGCCCAGTTGTTCCAAATCTGTTGCAAATCCGCATCGACGTTCCAGGAAAGCTCGCGCGCCGCATAGATATTAATCCCATTCACGATGTCGTCTAAAAGCGAAAAATTGGTCTGGTGGGTTGCGCCGTAACCCAGGCTCACGCCTCCCTCCGGCCCGATCCGCTCGTAGCTCTGCTTCATGGTCGAAGCAATATAGTTTACGGAGGACGCCGGAAAATAAAATCGGCCCCGCGTTTGGCCGATGATCTGATATTCGGCGATCTGGGTGTGCGGTTTCACGCCGCCGATAAACGGGCTGAAGGGCGCATCCGGCTCGCAGTCGCAGTTATAGACCTTGGTTTGGAGCATGATGTCGGCGGGAAGCTCCTTCACCACCCTTCCCCACAGCTCCTCATCCGTTCCGCCAAAGTTGCCATAGCCGGGCGCATGAACGTATTGGTCGCCGAGCCAGTGTGGGCAGCCGGAAGACCAGGTTCGCACGATCAGCCTTTTTCCCATCGGTTGAAGCGTTTCGTAAAGGTTTTTGACGTTGACGTAAACCTCGTTCGGGAACTTGTTGAGGCCATTTTTCTGGCATCGCTCGTCCTGGCAATACATGCCGTATTGGTCCCAAAAGGTGGCAACGAAGCCATCCGCTCCGCTTCGTTCCATATGCTCTCGAATGTAGGCATTAATGATTTTCCACGTCATGGCATCAGAAGGACACAGAGGCGCTTTTTCCCAGGAATGCGGCTCAGGTGTTCCTTTTGTGGATGGATAAGCCTGAATCACGGCACGATACAGAGCGGGCGACCAGTGCTCGAAATTATTTCCATAGATTGAGGTATAAACCGGAACGTCCGCATCCCTGCATTCCTTCACAATTCGCGCGCTCCACTCCGCCATTTCGCTTTGGCGTTTTTCGAGTTGCTCCTGATCTTCGCGGCTGAGCAAATTAAACACGTTGGGAAAACTGTCTTTTAACGTGGCGACAGCCGGAGCGCCTTGCATCAGGTTGGCCCCCGTTTCCGCCACCGCTTCGGCCATCGACCGCCCACGGCTGCCGTGCGACAGTCTCAGTGAGAAGCTGGGCTCTCGAACAAATGTCCCGAAGTTTTGGAGCCTCCATAAGTTGCAATCCCCCGCCGCGTATAAAAGCGAGCGAGGCCGGTTCCCCTGGACCAAGGCAGCGCCCTCCTTAAAAGCGATCAGGTAGCCATCATATTTAACCTCGCGCGCTTGCGGCCCCAGCATCTTGGCCTGAGCAGGAGCCGCCGGATAGGTAATCAAAAGAATTTCCCCCTTTCGCGGCGTCGCGTGCGATGAAACGAGCTTGATTTGAGTTTCCGGCAGACCCAACTTCTTGGCCAGGATTTGAGCGGCGGAGCTGACCGCAGGATGGCTTGCTTTGGGGATCAAGATGTGGTGATAGTGTGGCCCGGCTTCAGCCTCGGACAGAGCGGACAGACCGGCGCTCGCGGCGAAAACATTGAGCGGCGCTGCCAGCCCTGCGCCAATTCCAAGCATCTTTTGCAGTGCGAGCCGCCGGCTGGGGCTCACCTCGTCACGATGGGCGCTCACGGTATGTTCCTTGTGGTTGATCCGCAGATTACGCAGATTGCACAGATTTTGAAAAGACAAAACAACGATATTCCATTGAGGACAAACTACTGTTGTGTAACATGAGTAGGTAACTTATATCCGTGGGTACGTGTCGTGCTGAGCCCGTTCGCTCTTCCGCTGCGAACGATCCGGAGCGCAGTGAAGGAGCTCAGGGTAAACTCCGCGAAGCATCTCCGTATTTCCTTGAAAATAATTGCAGATGTCTTCGCTGCGCTCAGGGTGACAGACTTGGACTTTGTGAATGTTCTTCCGTTACACGACACTACCATGCGTGGCTCTTTCTGTGTAATCTGCGCAATCTGCGGATCTAAAAATTAATCTGACCGGAGAACTGGACCCTTCGCGGCTCGTTTCCCTGGCTCGTGATCTGGCCGAAAGTGGAATCATTGAAGTTGCTGACGCTTGGAGAGCCCGGAACGAACCGATTGAAGGCGTTGAAGGCCTCGGCCTCGAACTGAAGCGACGTGTGTTCAGTGAGCTTGAACGTCCGCATCAGCGCGAAATCTTCGTCCATATACGCCGGTCCGCGCAGATTGTATGCCAGCGTGGGCGGTGTGTTTCCGTAGATCCCCACCCCCGGATTCACAAATCCCGCCGGGTTCAGATATTTGGTGATGGTACTCGATGGGCCCAGCAGGTTGCCACTACCATAGCTGCCGTTGATCCGCTCTGAGCCGCTGAAAGAAGGGTTGAAGCTGGCATAGCAGGCTCCGGTGTAATACAGGGTGCAATTCGCTCCCACAGTTCCAAGGGGAAATCCGGACCGATAGGTTTCGATACCGGAGACCTGCCAGTTGCTCACTAAGGCGCGGACGACCGGGTTGCCGGCGCCCACTGAATGTCCCGCGCCGAATGGCAACTGGTAGGTCTCGGCGACGCTGAGAACCTGTGGTGTGTCTGACGGTGCAACAGCGGACTCCAGGAAGTTCAGATAGCCACTCCGGCCACTCCCAAGGCCGCCGCCTTTCCCCCCTTTGAGCGACCCGGCATCGCCGTAGAGCTTTGAAGCTGTATACGAGGCGAGGAGCCAGAGGCCTTTAGAAGTGCGATGCTGCACCATGACCTGCAACGAATTGTAATTCTCGTTGCCGATTTGGGAATAATCATCGTTGATCCTGCCATACTGCGGGAACGGCGTCAGAGCCCGGCCAATCGTGTTGTCAAAGCCGGGGAAGGGCAGCGATATGGCGGGAAGACTGGCCGCCGCGAGAGCAGCATCGGCCTTGGCGATGTTGGCAGTGTTGGCGGTCTGATTAAGGAGGCCGCCCAGCACCGACTCGTATTGCGGCAGCACCTGGTCACTGTAAATGCCGCGCCCGATGGGAGCTTCCACAAAGTGGGATTGGCTGCCGGAGTAGGAAGCGTTAACCACCGTCGATGGTGTGATTTGCCGCTCGAGCGTGAAGCTGTAGTCAGCCTCCTGCACGGGCATGCCGCCAAGGTAAGGATCCGCGTACGCCATGCTGCCTCCGGAACCGCCGCCCTTGTAATACCCGGTGTTCAGTGTCGAGCTGAATATGGGCGGCGTCTGGAATGCGGGAGAGCCCATCGGAGGTAGGCCGTTATCCCAGTCAAGGGCTGGAACTCCGGTGGCAGGGCTGGCGATAATTGGCCCGTTAGAGAACCCAAGCGTCCCGATGCCCGGCGCCGTGGGTCCGACCCCACCGCCAAGCGCCCCCTGCCGGTCATAGAACATGCCCCAGGAAGCGCGCACCACAGTCTTCTGACCCAGCATATAAGCCAGGCCGATGCGCGGGCCGAAGTTTTTGTAATGCGTCTCAACAGGTGTACGGCACTGGCAACTGTTCGGTCCGGAGCCCGGAAATTGCAACGCACCGGCCGTGCCAGTTATGGGGTTGGTGAGCGTGGGATTGAGGAAGGACCAGCGGTTATATTGCTCGACCCACGGCGTGAAAACGTCATAGCGAAGACCCAGGTTGAGCGTCAGTTTCTTTGTGGCTTTCCAGTCGTCCTGAATGTAAAAGCCATAGCGTTTTGTAATGTTGCCTGTGTCGGCGGCCGCATCGTAGCTGATCGAAGCCCCGTCAATCTCGCCTAATAGGTAGCTGGCATACGCGTTTCCCGAGCCGGAGTTTATGTTCAGCACGCCATTTGGACCGAGTGTGTAGCCCGCCGTCTCAACGTTCGAAAAGTTAAACGATGCCGGGTAACTGCCTAAATCCGGCGCATCGTAAGTGTCCTTTTCGTACATCAACTGCGTGCCGAATTGCATGTCGTGGGCGCCGTGCACCCACTCGACGTTATCTGTCAGTGAGTAATTGTCGTCAAACTCGTTAAACGCCTCGGCTCCGTTGCCACCCCACATTTGCGGCGAGTTGGGGCCGCTCCAGTTGATGCGTGGAAATGCTTGAGCGGCCTGCCCAGGAGGCAAACCCTTGAGTCCGGCCTTCTCCGGATAATCACCGCCCATGGTGTAGTTGGTGAGAGGAATTCCGAGCCGGTTAAAGCCAAACTGAAACTGGTTGAGCAATGTGGGAGAGAACGTGTGAGTCTCACTGAGCTGTGCAGCCGGGAAGCTTTCAACTTCATCCCGCGATTCCGCGTAAGGAAGCGGGAGGTAATTGCCTGGAGGCTGAACGCCGACGATGTAGTTTTTCCCCCAGCCGTAATATACCCATGCGCGATCCTTTTCCGAAATGCTGATGTCTTCCTTGGTCTGAACCTCGTTGATCCCGAACCCATTGGGAAACGACTCGAGAAAGTTGTTGGTGATCGCGTTGTTGGTGGGCTGCGGGAGGTACGACTGCAAGGATTTTGAAATCGGGGAAATCTCCGTCGCCGGAATGATGTTGTCCGGGAACGGCGTCCGCTGGCAGACGCCAGAGCAGGAATTCGGATCGTAGATTACGACCGGCTGCTTCAGGCCGCTCACACTCGGCTTCAACAACGCGCTGAAGTCGCCGTTGCGTTCCGCCATGGTTGGGATGCTGGTGAGAGTTGCGCTGGTCCCCAGCCGCCGCCGGTAGCCATCATAATTCCCGAAGAAGAAAATCTTGTTCTTCAAGATTGGGCCCCCGAAGTTGGCGCCGAACTCGTTCTGGATCTCAACGGGCCTCGTACTATTAAAGAATGGCCGAGCATCGAGATATGTATTCCGAAGGTACTCGTAAGCCTGGCCATGGAACTGGTTAGTCCCTGACTTGATCACATAGTTCTGAATCCCCTGTCCCTGGTACATGGCCGGCGTGCCGTTTGTATCGAGCTGGAACTGGTCAACCGCATTCACCGACACACCCACGTTGATGCCGCGGCCGTCATTGCCGAGCTCGTTATAAATCATGGGCTGCCCGTTCAGATAGGTCACGCCGGTGTAACCGGAGCCGCCGTTGACGTGGAGTGCTTGTCCATCGTTACCGGTATTCGTGCCCGGCAATAACGTTATGAACCCTTGGGGCGACCGGGTAGAGTTCTCCATGGAAAGCGGAAGCGACAAATAGGCCTGCTGCGGGACGGTGGCGCCTAAGGTTCCGTTGGTCGTGTTGAGTTCCGGGGGTGCGGCGGAGACGGTGACCGTTTGCGTGGTCGCGCCGACGCGGAGTTTCAAATCCAACCCGACACGCTCAAGTGCGTTCACGACCACGTGTTCCTGGACCAGCGGCCTGAATCCCGGCGCGCGCACCGTCACCGTGTAATCGCCGGCAGGCAGGGGTGAAAGGACGTAGAATCCTTTGCCCGTGGTGCGCACCGTTGTTTTTGTTTGCGTGGCCTCATTGATCCCCACCACCGTCGCGTCAGGAACGACCGCGCCCGAGGGGTCCGTCACTACGCCCTGAATGAGACCGTTGCCTCCGATCTGCGCCACCAGTGGACCGGCCATGGCGAATGTGCAGAGTAACCCTACGATGACGCTCGCCCACCGCTTTCCTTGGAATGAATTATTGCGACTCATTTTCTTCCACCTCCGACAAAAAGCTCATGGCGCGGGTCTGCGTTTTTCAGCTCCGGGGCTGCTCGAGGTTTTAGATCAAAAACCGCAGACCTCGAAGACGGAGGTCTGCGCTACATTGCTCCGTGGCGAATGCTTTTCACCACAGGACCGCTCAGAAATGGAGTTTGAGAGCAAATTGCAAAATGCGCGGATCGCCCGCGCTCGTAATGAGTCCAAAATTTGAAGAGGTCATGCCGGAAGTCGGGTTGTTAAAGTTCACATAATTAATCACGTTGAAGGCCTCGAAACGAGCCTCGAGATTGAACCGCTCGGTAAGCGTGAAGAGGCGGCTGAGAGCGACATCGAAATGCACCGATCCCGGCCCATAGAAGGCGTCGCGGGCGAGAGTTCCGAAAGTGCCTGACGGGTTCGTTTCGAATGCCGCAGGATCCAGGTAATTCACGCAATTAACTTTGCTGGCACACGGACCCGAGGTAAAGATTGCAACTCCTGGAACCAGGTTGGGCCGGTCCAGGCCCTCGCCGGTGAGAGAGTTGTTTTTCCCTGTCGTGATATTAAACGGAGTCCCGCTTGTGATGCTGACCAGGGGGGCGAGCCGCCAATTCCCCAAAAGATGGGCCGCCCAGCCGCTGCCTCTCACGGGGCTGGTGGCAACCACAGTGCCATTAAAGATGTGGCGAAGATCAAAATTACAGTTACCGTAATCGAGAGCGCGATTGAACGGATCCTGATAGTAAGAACCGCGCAAGTCGCCATTAAAATCGCCATCGCTCAGGCAATGCGAATAGGTGTAATTGGCAAAGAGCGTAAAGCCGTGGCTGATGCGGTGCCGCAAGGTAACAAGCAACGCATTATAGTTGGCGTTGGCGCCATCGTCAGCGAGATCCAATTGGCCAAAGGCCGGCCCTTGCGCCGGATTGAGCAGATTGAGCACCCGGCTGGAGGACTTGCCGTTCGTTTCGGGGTTCAGATCCTGCGTCAGCCAAAGATGCGTTGTCTTGTTCCCCATGTAAGTTGCCGACACCATCCAATTGCCGGCAAACTGACGCTCGTAACTGGCGTCCCAACTGGCCAGGTAGGTGGGATGCAGGTGCAGCGGCAGCACGGCATAGTAGGCTCCGCTGGGGAACGGCGCGTTCGCCGGCGGCGGAAACACTCCCGGAAATGGATTGCCGCCAGGGTACTTTGACCATGGGCTATCAAACAGTCCCGTCTGATCGGTGGTCAGGTCAATTTCGTTGACGTAAGGAGGATTGGACATGAGCCGCTGGGGAAACCACATCATCCCGGAATCGTAAAAAATGCCGCCGCCCACCCGGAAGGTTTGGTTGCCTTTGCCGCCCGGACTCCACGCAATCCCAAGGCGCGGCGCGAAGTTTGCCAGCGTATCGTGCGTGAAGGCCTTCGGGATGCCCGGATCGCCATAATAGAACATGCCGGCGAGAGCGTTTTGAAACACGCGGCTTTTCTGGTTGGCAAGAAACGCGGCTAGATTGAACGAACTGCCGCGCCCATAATTATCCTGGGGAAACAGCATCGGCTCCCAGCGCAAGCCCGCATTGAGGGTGACCGCCCGGCTGGCGTGATAAATATCCTGGACGTAAAGTCCCGGGATGCTTTCCCGCAGGGCGACCTGCTGCGAGCGGCTCTGGCTGAATGCGGTCGAACTGCTGCTCAGATAGCCGAGCAGGAAATCAGCCAGACCGTCGCCCGTTCCCAGGCCGCCAAAAGTAAAATCACCGTTCTGCAAGTAACCGGAAAGGGTATTGTTCTGGGCGCGGATAAAGTCCACGCCGAAAGAGATCTGGTGCTTGCTGCGCATCAGGTCCACATCGTCCGCGAGCTGCCACTCGTTCACATTAAAGAACCCGGGCGCGCAGGTGCCACAACCGACGTTAAAATAGCCGGTCACGGAAAGCCGGATGTCATCCGGCACGTAAGTGAACATATTCACGCCCAGATCCCTGACGTTGATCTGGTTGGAATTGGGCCCTCGATCGTCCCGCCGGCGGTTGAACGAAGCGTGGAAGGAGTTCAATGTTGTGGCGCTGAGCGAATAGGTGTCGCCCAGAGTAAACGCCTGTACGCGCTCATTGTTGCCGGGATTCACCGTGACCAGAAGGTTGTGCGGGTCCCAGGGCGCCGGCGTCACATAATTGTCGATCAGGTACCGTCCGAACAGCGACTGCCTCGTGCTCTTGACGAAATCTGTACGGCCCACCATCTGGTACTCGTTGGAAGGCCCGGGTATGCCATAGACCACTTCACCGCACGGGTCACTGGTTTGCGGCAAGTATTTGACCAGATTGAGCGCCGCCTGACTGAACATCGAGGCGGGAATCTGATTATTCGTGAAAGCAGGCCCGCCAGCAAAGGGATCATTGAGCTGCAATGCGCCTTTGGAGCGACATTGCGGGGAATCCATGACGCTGAAATCCCCGTTCAGGGTCGCCGCGGTGGGCACATGGCTGATGGTTTGCGGCGGGGTGGAGCGCACGCGCGTTCCCTGGTATCCAAAGAAGAAAAAGAGCTTGTCATGCTTGATCGGACCGCCGATCGTGCCGCCGAACTGATTCTGCCGCAGGGTGTCGGAGTTCGCCGCAAAAAAGTTGCGCGCGTCCACGGCGCCGTTGCGAACGAATTCAAAGGCGTCGCCGTGAAACTGGTTAGTGCCGGACTTGGTCACTACGTTCACTGTGCCGCCCGGATGCAACCCATACTGCGCGGGCAGCGCACTCGTATCCACGCTGAACTCCTGGATGGCGTCGGGAAAGGGAAACGGCAGGTTGACGTTGGTCATCGTGTCGTTATAGTCGCCGCCATCCAGAAGATAATTGGTGCCGTTCGCCTGCCCGCCCGCCACGGAAATGGTGGTGGAACTGTAAAAGTTCTTACTGCCTCTCAGGTCGCCGCCCGGAGCCGTCGTGGACGCGCCGGAGATCAGAATAAGCTGCGTGGCTTGCCGCCCGTTCAAGGGAAGGTCCACAACGCGCTGCTGGTCCACCACGTTCGAGACTGCCGCGTTCTGAGTCTGCACCATGCTGGCATTGGCCTGCACCTGTACCTGCTGTGACAGAGACCCAAGGCGTAACGTCACGTTGATCGTCACGTGGTTGGCCACCTGAAGAACAATCCCCGTCTGCTCGTAAGCCTGGAACCCGGACGCCATGACTTGCAGCTTGTACGGGCCGACAGGCAGATTAGGAAATGAATAGCTTCCGTCCGCGGCGCTCACGGTGGTCCGAACCATGCCGGTATTGACCTGCGTTACCTCAACCTTTGCGCCCGGAACAACGGCTCCCGCTGGGTCTATGACAACGCCTGTAATCGACGCGCTCGAAACCGCCTGGCCCCAAAGCGGCGCGGACGCCAGACTGAACATCGCCGCCAAACCAGCCAGAAGGACCGCCCAAACTTTCGCCTTCATAACACCCTCCATCGGAATAGATAAACCGTTAACCCGCCGCAGCGCCCTTGTCATTCTGAGGAGCCGTGGGCGACGAAGAATCTCTGTATTTGTTTCGTTCTTTAAATAGGGAGATTCTTCGCTTCGCTGCGCCTCGCCCAGAATGACGGCGGGAAAATTCAGAATGAGGCGTGAATAAATTATGGGTAGCTGTCATCCTGAGCGATCGCGGAAAATCCCCAGTATTTTGTTTTCGGTCAAATGCCGGGATGCTCCACCGGATTCAGCATGACCGATTCGGATTTTCGCGCCTTCTATCCTCACCGCCATAATCGACATCGGAGCTTATAAATCCGCGACCGGAAAAAGTCAAGTAAAATTTGCTAGATTTTGAAAGTTATTTCATCAACGATTAAAGCCATCTCATCGAAGATCAATCTCCTTGGCAGGTTTTATGAATAGTTTAATATAAGTCATTCAAAATAATCATGATAAACAAAAAATTGGACACGCTATCTTGATGCTTTTGTCGCGTGATTCAAGTCGTTAAATTTTGAATTTTGCTTTTGAAATTCAAAACTATACGCTAAAATACTTGCAATTCCCCCTTATGTCATGAAAATATTTTCCTGACCTGAGCGTCAAATCACAATGGCCCGTGTCAGATTAATTGTAGAATCTCGGTACGAGCAGCTTCAAAACTTATTCGGAGAGGATTCCCAAGGTGGGCAAGAAAATAGGACTCCAAGAGGTAGCCAGGCTGGCCGGGGTCAGCGTTGCCACCGTCTCCCGTGTCGCCAACGGAGCGAATAACGTCAGCCCGGAGCTTCGCCAGCGCGTGATGAAAGCGGCAGGGAAGCTGGGCGTCGATCTCGAGCGGCGCAGCAAGGCGAAGGTGGTTGCGTTCCTTCTCAGCAACCGCGAAGTCCTGCATCCCTTCCATTCATCTGTTCTGATTGGCGCGGAAGCTTACTGCGCAGCCCACGACTACGGACTGCTCTTTCTGCCGCTGCGCTATTCCCTTCATCTCACCTGGCAGAACCTGGCGATGCCGCAAATCGATCAGCACTTTGAGATCATTCGGGGCGCCATTCTGGCGGGCACGAATTCCCAAAGCCTGCTCGACCTGTTGAGTCATAAAGGCATCCCATTTGTCGTACTGGGCAACAACGTCGTCGGCCCCTGGTCAAGCCACGCCTATAGCGCCGTCTACTTTGATGACATCGACGGGGCGGCGGAAATGACGCGTTACTTACAATCTTTAGGACACCAGCACATCTGGTTTGTCGGTAATACCAAGCTGCCGTGGTTTGCTCGCCGCGCGGAAGGCTACCGCCGGGCGATGGAAGAGGCTGCGCTTGAGCCGCGCGTGAGCGAGGTGGACTCCGACAATCCGGAAGATGTGGGATACCTTGCCGCCAAAACGCTTCTCAGCAGGCAGGAGCGCGTCACCGCGATCTTCGCTGGGGATGATGCCGCCGCGCGAGGAGCGTACAAAGCCATTCGGGATAGAGGCTTGTTGATTCCTGACGATATCAGCGTCGCCGGATTCAATGACACCCTGGAAGTCTCCGCCATGCACCCGCCTCTCACCACGGTCCACGTTTTTACGGATCAGATTGGCCGGCATATGGCCGAACTCGTCATGAACCACATCAACCATCCCGATGCGCCGCCTCAAGTTCTCACGCTGCCCACCCGACTCGTGAAACGCGAATCCTGCCGCGCCCTCTCCGAAACGACTCCCGCAAATGTAACCAGCTAATCGTATGTCACATAAATACCTGGCCTGAATCCGCGGGCGGGACGCCCGCGCCACGGTTGTGGTGTGGCCATCCTGGCCATGACCACACCTTGTCCAGAAACGTTAGTGACAGGTGACTAGTTTGATGAATAGCCAGCTTTTGAATCTAGAATATCCAACTGATAAACCATCGGATCGATTCACTAGAGCTGATTATTAGTTAGCGATATATTATTTACTGCTGTTGAGTAATCACATCTCGGAATTTGAAGAGAAAGGGGGTTTCACCCTCACGTTCAGGATTAAACCAGGTCCACTATTGAGAATTACAAATTATAGTGATAACGCGGACTGTAGCGGCGCTGCCCTCAGCGCCGAAAAACGCCGGTGAGGACACCGGCGCTACAGAAAATGCTGTCACTACAATTTGTAAACCTCAGTAAGGCGGGAGGATTTCGCCATGCAACGACAAGAAAGTGTGGTTCGAAAATTATCCCAAGCCAGGGGTTCCACAAATATTCTCAGCTTTTGCGGCATCCTGGAATTATCCCTCGTCGTCGCCTTTTTTCTGGCGCCCCTGATGGTAATCTGCGGCAGCGGAAGCCTCAGCGCGCAGACGCAAGCTTTTGCGGCGGCGCTCGGCGGAGTGGTGACTGATAAAAGCGGCGGGTCTATCCCGAAAGCAACCGTCACGCTGGCCAATTCCCAAACCGGCTTTAGCCGCACGTTCACAACCGGCGCGGATGGAAGATACAGCTTCACGCTGGTGCCGCCTGGGACCTATACGTTGAAGGTCGAAAAGACTGGCTTTCGCGTCTATCTGCAAACCGGCATTGTGCTTGCCGTAGGGGAGGCTGCCAACCAGAACGTGACGATGGAATTAGGCGCCGTGTCTCAGCAAGTGAGCGTGAACGCCTCAGCACCTCTTCTCAACACCTCGAATGCCAACGTCGCTTCAACCGTCACTGGCCGTCAGACGGTGGAGCTGCCACTTAACCTGCGCAACGTTTACGGATTGGTGGCCTTAAACTCGAGCGTCAACAACAGCCAGCAGAATCAGGCGCTGAATCCTCCAGGATCTCAAGGCGATGCGGACCAGGATATCGGGTTCTTCAACTTCGGCGGAGGCCGTTTCGGAACCACTGCTTTTCTGCTCGACGGAGCATGGGATGGCGCGGGCGACTGGGACGGTACCATCTATGTCCCCGGCGTGGATGAGACGGAGGAATTCAAGATTCAAACCAACGCTTTCACCGCGCAGTACGGCTGGAGCATGGGCAACGTGGTGAACGCCATCACGAAATCCGGAACCAGCAGCTTCCACGGTGACGCCTGGGAATTCGTCCGCAACAGCGCCTGGGACGCAAACTTCTTTTTCAACAACGCCAGCAACACGCCGGAGCCGCAATTTGCCCGCAACCAATTCGGCTTCACCATGGGCGGGCCGCTCTACCTTCCGAAGCTCTACGAGCAGCACGACAAGACCTTTATCTTTGGCGAGTTTGAGGGTCTGCGCGAAGCGACGCCCTTGACGCTGACGACGACGGTTCCCACCAGCGCGATGCGGAATGGAGACTTCTCGGGCCTTCTGGGCGCGCAAATCGGTGTCGATGCTTTGGGCCGACCTGTTCTGAGCGGCCAGATTTACAATCCGTTCACCACGCGGGCAGTAACTCAAGGGCAAGTGGACCCCGTGACAGGCATTACAGCCACACAGAGCGGCTTCATCCGCGACCCGATTCCAGGAAATATTATTCCTCCCGGGATGCTCAATTCGGTCGCCAAAAATCTCTTGCAATACTGGCCTGCGCCGACAAGCCCCGGCATCATCAACAACTACACGGCGGCTGGCGGCGCTCCCACCGCGCAAACCGATTACACCGTCCGCGTCGATCACACCATCAGCGACAAATCGCGGATGTTTGCTCGCTGGTCGCAGAAATTTGAATACAAGCAACTGGCCGGCGATCTTTTCGGAACCAAGGATGTGGGCGGTCCCGGCACGCTGGCCCCCGACGACCGCTTTAACGCCGGTTTTAATTACAATCGCGTGATGAGTCCAACCCTGGTGATGAGCATTAACCTGGGGTGGGGCCGATGGGTGGAAGGGCGCGTGCCGCAGGGCGTCCCGTTTGCTCCTTCGACCCTCGGGTTGCCCGCTGCGCTCGATACCTTTGGCGGACCCGGCGCTTTCCCCTCCATCACCATCGATGGCGAGTCATCCCTGGGTTCCGGCGTGTTAAACTCCACGCCGCGCGAGGCTCGCAGCTATTCCATCGACTTCACCAAGGTGGCCGGCCCGCATACGATGAACATCGGTTTCATGGGCGTGGGGCTTTACCTCACCACCTTCAATTCCAGCCAGGCGAGTTTTAATTTCCCCTTGAACATGACGCAGGGCCCCGACCCCACCGTGGCCAACCCTGCCACCGGCTTTGGCTTCGCATCGTTCATGCTGGGCACCGGCAACAGTGGAGGCATCACAGACAACGCTCGGGCGGCGTTTGAAAAGAACTTCGAGGGCTGGTATTTCCAGGATGACTGGAAGGCAACGCGCAGGCTCACCCTGAATCTCGGCGTGCGTTACGACTTCCAGACGGCGCCGACCGACCGTTTCAACCGGCTGTCATGGTTCGACTTTGGCGCTACGAACCCCATCAGCAGCCAGATCGGTTTCAGCGTTCCGGGCGAGCTCGTGTACACGAATCCGGGAAACCGCGGCGTCTACAATCCTCAATACACCAACGTCGCTCCCCGGGTGGGTTTCGCTTATGCGCTTGCATCGAAGCTTGTCATGCGGGGCGGTTTTGGAATGTTCTACATTCCAGCTATGGAGTTCGGAGATTACCAAGGCTTGACCCTGAACGGCTTTTCACAAACCACTCCCTACGTAGGCACGATCGATGGCATCACGCCGGCCAACCTGTTGAGCAACCCGTTTCCAACAGGATTGCTGCTGCCGCCCGGCAAATCACAAGGCGGTTTGACCAACGTGGGATTTTCCACTCCGGCCATCGAACGATATCGTCCGACGCCTTATATCGAGCAATGGATGTACGGATTTCAATACGAAATCTCGCCCAACAACATGCTGGATGTGAGTTACGTCGGCAACCACGGCGTAAAGCTGCCTTTGGAATCCACAGCGCCAGTTGCCATGCTGCCCACCTCGGACCTGGCCTTAGGCTCCGCTTTGCTGCAACCAGTTTCCAATCCTTTCTTCGGCCACCTCACGGATAGCGGCTGCGGTCTGAACAATCCAACTGTCCAGAAGGGTCGACTCCTGGTTCCGTATCCGGAATATTGCGGCGTCAACGACGTTCAGGTGCCTGGAGGCCGGTCGAGCTATAACGCCTTGCAGGTTAACTTTACGCATCGCTGGAGTTCCGGGATGCAGTTCCTCCTCTCTTATACCAACTCCAAATATCTCGATGACTCATCCGGCTCGGAGGGATGGACCTCCGGCTCTTCCGCCAACTACGAAAACATTTACAACATGCGAAACGAATATTCTCTGGATATCGACGACATTCCGCAGAGCTTTGTGGCGAGCTATATTTATCAACTCCCCATCGGGAAAGACAAGCGATTCGGCTCCAACATGAGCGGGCCTGTGAATGCAATTGTCGGCGGCTGGCAGGTGAGCGGGATCACCACGGCAAAATCGGGTTTCCCCCTGGGTATCACGGCCGCAAGCGATAATGTGAATAACTTTGGAGGTGCGCAGCGTCCGAACCTGATCAGCAATCCGCATGTGTCAAACCCCACGATCCAGGAATGGTTTAACACGGCTGCGTTTGCTCAGCCCGCCCCGTTTACTTTCGGAAACGTTCCGCGCACCATGCCCACCCTGCGCGCGCCCGGACTCTACGACTGGGATATCGCCGCCGAAAAATATTGGGATTTCGGCGAGCGGGCGCATCTTCAATTTCGGGCGGAGTTCTTCAACGCCTTTAATCGGGCGAATTTCTACGCTCCCAACACGAGTTTTGGATCGCCTGCATTCGGCACGATTACAGGCGCCAACCCCGCCCGGGATATCCAATTTGCCTTGAAGCTCTTCTGGTGAATTTCACCACGAGGGTTGGGAATTGCACCACAACGTATTTTTGCGTTCTCTCATCGTAAGGTTTCTGACTATCACCCTGGCGGTGTGCACCGTCGCTTCATCTCCAAGTGCCGGACAGGCCGCTTCCCCACCTCCGAGCAGCGTCTACGCTTCAAGCTCAGCATACCAGTCCATGCTGCGGGAGCTAGCCCGGCCAGCGCCTCGCCCAAGCCATATCAGCGATGCGGGCAAACTTGTTAACGCCAAGCTTCCTTCTGGCGCTCTGCAGGCGCATGAAACATCGAGCGGTCTGACTCTTGAAACGGACCTGCTGCGCCTGGAGATCAAAAAAGATCCCTTCGCGCTCTGGTGGGTGGATAAGACAACCCGCGCACAATGGGGATTTGGAACAAGCAGCGGTCAATCTGGCGGCATTTCCTGGGTGCGCAAGGGCGCCAGTGGCGCAGAATCCTCAGTGATTTCCCTCGATCGCGTAACGAGCATCGCCGAGCATAACCAGATTTGGACGCTCCAATGCCATGTTCAGGAAGAACCGCAGCCTGTCGCTCTCGAGATTAAACCCATCACGCCGGGGTTAATCCTTGTATCCATCGAAGGCGGGCGGCTGGGGAAAGATGCCTGGTCCAAATTCCATCTCGATGCCCAGGGGCCGTTCTTCGGCCTTGGCGAGCAGTATATCCACGCCAATCTGGCTGGCGTCAAAATGAGCCTCCACCCCAATGACCGTTATGGAACTCCCGGGCACACCTGGGATTACATGTCCATCCCATTCATTTACGGCCCTCATGGGCTTGGCGTTTATTTCGATACCGCCTTAACGGTTTCTGTTGATTTCACCCAAGCTTCGAGCAACCATTTCGATGTGCAGATCGAAGGGCCTACGGTGGATTGCTATTTGTTTGCCGAAAAGGGGCCTGCTGAAGTCCTTGAAGCCTACACCGGATTGACAGGCCGGACGCCGCTGGCTCCGCCCTGGGCGTTTGGTGTGTGGCACAACAGCCTTCAAGGCGCAGATGCAGTTCTGGCGGATGCGCGGCGGCTCCGCGCGGAGGGAGTTCCGGTCAGTGCGCTGTGGGTCTCTGACATGATGGATGACGCCACCAACCTGGGCTGGCCCCTCTGGACGATCGGCTATTACGGGGAGCCTTCAAAGTTTAATGACGAGCTTCATAACCTTGGATTCAAAGTGCTGGGTTACGTTCATCCCTACGTGCGGGCTCTATTGCTGCCGTATCTCATGCCCAGTCCCGCCTTCCAATACGCCGTTGCTCACCACTTCCTCGTGGTGGGGGCTGACGGCAAGCCTGCAGGGCCCAGGTTTGAGCCCGTCCTCACCGGGAATATTGACTTTACAAATCCCAACGCGGTGGGTTGGTGGGGAGGCATGATCCGGCGCATCCTGACCGGGTTCCACTTTGACGGGTGGATGGAAGACTTTGGCGAGTGGGTGCGCGACGGCGACCGCTTTGCGGCTGGCAGAACGGGTCGCGTGATGGCCACGCTGAATCCTCTTTTCTACCATAAGATTACGTTCAAAATTGCTCATGAAGCTGACCCTGACGCGGTGGAGTTTTCGCGTTCCGGAGCGCCCGGCTCACAAGCCTTCACGCCCGTCCTTTGGGGCGGAGATCAGCTTCCGAATTGGAGCCGGGATAATGGCCTCCCGGCTGTGGTGACGGCAGGGATCACGGCGGGGCTTTCGGGCTTTGATGTCTGGGGTCCCGACATCCTGAGCAGCGGAACTTCAAAAGAGCTATGGATTCGCTGGATGGAGTTCGGGGCGCTCACGCCGATCATGCGCGACCATCTGTGGAACATGCCGAAATTCGCGGTAGACCTCTGGTTTGACTCGGAGACACTCAGGGAATTCCGCGACTATGCGCGGCTGCACATTTCACTTTTTCCCTATTTTTACACCTTTGCGCAGCAGGCATCCCGCACGGGTTTGCCGATCATACGCCATCTGATGTTGTCCTGGCCGAATGATCCCAACACCTACACGGCGGAGTATGAGTACCTGTTGGGCGACAGGATTCTGGTGGCTCCGGTCATCGAACAAGGGGCCACAACACGCCAACTCTATCTGCCTGAAGGCTCCTGGGCGGATTATTGGACGGGCAAAATTTATGCGGGCGGTCGTGAGGTGACAGCGCCCGCGCCGCTCCACCAGATTCCCCTTTTCGTTCAAGCCGGAGCGCTTGTCCCCTTCATCAGCCCTCAAACCGAGACGCTGGCCAATGACATTGCCGCAGGGAAATACAAAACGCTCGGAACCGGCCTGACGTGGCGCGTTTTTCCTTCATCAACGGCGACCACGTCGCGCTTCGAGCTTTATAACGGCGCTCGCGCGAATGTCGAGCAGGATTCGTCCGCCGCTCACATCCACGGCGAATCCCCCATCGTCCGCGCTTATGAGATCGACCTCGCTGCAACGGCATCGCCCAAAGCCGTTCAACTGAATGGCGAGACTCTCAGCGCCCTGGACGCCGCCGGTTATCGCGCGAGGAAACTCGGTTGGTGGATTGACCGACAAAACCGGATGCTCCGCGTGCTATTCACCAGGAGCAACTTCGATCTTAATGTTTCCTACCGGTAGGAAGACTCGAATATCCCAGATCGCGACAATCAGCAACGCTTCCTTGCAGCGTCAGCATAAAGCCAGAAGCGCTATAATCACCTTGGGATGAAAGGAGGCGCCATGCGAGAAGCGGTGATTATCAGCGCCGTTCGGACGGCGATTGGAAAGTTTCAAGGGGCGCTTGCGCCGCTTTCGGCGGTTGATCTGGGCGCGTGCGTGGTCCGCGAAGCGGTGCGCAGGGCGGGAATTGAACCCCGCCAGGTGGACGAGATCATCATGGGCAACGTGGTCTCAGCGGGGTTGGGCCAGAATCCGGCGCGGCAGGCGGGATTGAAAGGCGGGCTGGATCATCGCGTGGCGGCTATGACGATTAACAAGGTGTGCGGCTCGGGTCTGAAAGCCGTGGCGCTGGCGACGCAGGGCATTCAAACCGGCAATGCGGAAGTGGTGGTGGCGGGCGGGATGGAGTCGATGACCAATGCTCCGTTTCTTCTTCCACAATTCCGGCAGGGCCATCGCATTGGCAATGCTCAGGTGATTGACGCCATGATCCATGACGGCTTGTGGGACGCTTACGAGAATTTCCACATGGGCATGACCGCCGAACTGGTGGCCGAAAAATACAAAGTCTCCCGCCAGCGTCAGGACGAATTCGCGCTTGAAAGCCACCGGCGCGCGATCAAAGCCATCAATGAGTGCCGCTTCAAAGACCAGATCGTTCCCGTGCCAGTCCCTCAGAAAAAAGGCGAGCCCATGCTGTTTTCAATCGACGAATCGCCGCGAGCGGATACCTCGCTTGAAGCGCTCGCCCGATTGAAGCCTGCGTTCAAACCGGATGGAACCGTAACCGCAGGGAACGCTCCGGGCACCAATGACGGCGCGGCGGCTGTGGTGGTGACTTCGCTCGAAAAGGCACGGGAAATGGGCAGCAAGATCATGGCGCGGATTGTGGGGCAGGCCGTGAGCGGCGTTGAGCCGCGCTGGGTCATGATGGCTCCGGTAAGCGCCGTCCAATCGCTCCTCGCCAAAGTGGGCTGGCGGCTGGAGGATGTGGACCTCATCGAACTCAACGAGGCGTTTGCTGTGCAGGCGCTGGCGGTGATGCAGGAGCTGGGACTTGATCCTGAGAAGACAAACGTCAATGGCGGCGCCGTCGCCCTGGGACATCCTATTGGCGCTTCGGGCGCGCGAATCCTGGTGACCCTCCTTTACGAGATGGCGCGACGAAACGCCCGCCGCGGAATCGCTGCGCTCTGCCTGGGCGGCGGCAATGCTGTGGCCCTCGCTGTCGAAGCATTGGGTCATTGAATCAGTCGATGTTCTGTCACCCTGAGCGAAGTGAAGGGTCTCTGTATTTTTTCAGCGAAATATCGACATAGTTCGAGAAATCTATCTTGAACCGAGATACGGGGGTTCCTCCGCCCTGTCGCGCTTGGCCTCAGAATAACAGGTGAAGGGCAATGAGCCGATGACTCAATCCATCAATGAATCAATCCATGCAGTAGGCGTTGTCGGCTCCGGAACAATGGGTCGCGGCATTGCTCATACCCTGCTGCGGCACGGCTACTCGGTACTGCTCTCCGATGCTTCACCTCATTCTCTGGCGGCGGCTGCGGAAAGCATCTCTAACGCGCTTGCCGGCGATGTCGAAAAAGGCCGCCTCACGGAGGCAGGAAAGCGACAGGCTCTCGCAAAGCTCAAGACATCCGCTGAATTGGCGCTGATGGTCTCCGCGAATTTCATCATCGAAGCCGTCACCGAAGACTTCAGCGTTAAAGCTGAGGTCTTGCGCCAGCTTGAAACTCTCTGTGCGCCGGAAGTGATCTTCACCAGCAACACATCTTCCATTTCCATCACGCGGCTCGCCGCGGTCACTTCGCGGTCTGGCCAATTCTGCGGGCTGCACTTCTTCAATCCTGTTCCCGTGATGAAGCTGGTTGAGGTCGTGGCCGGAATCGAAACCCTTCCTGAAACCATCGAGAAAGCTTCAGCCCTGGCCGTTTCGCTGGGCAAGACGCCCATTCGCGTGAATGACTTTCCAGGCTTTGTCTCCAACCGCGTGCTGATGCCTATGATCAATGAGGCCATTTATGCTGTGATGGAGGGAGTCGCCGATCCGCAAGCGGTAGACGGCGTGATGAAGCTCGGGATGAATCATCCCATGGGGCCGCTGGAACTGGCTGACATGATCGGCCTCGACGTGTGTCTCGACATTATGAAAGTGCTTTACGAAGGCTTTCGCGATTCCAAATATCGCCCCTGCCCGTTGCTTGAAAAGATGGTCCACGCGCGAAGGCTGGGCAGAAAAACCGGACAGGGATTTTACGATTATCGCAGCAAAGCGGACACGGCTTATTGAGAACTACCATTAGAAGGAAATTGCTGGAAAATCCCAAGAGGATGGCCTTATACTGTGAACCAAATCGATAACGTTGCGCCTGCTCGTCACCAAAAGAGCGATCGCCAGCAAAAAAGCGCAACTTGATCGATTGACCGTCAGCGCGTGATTCTGCGGAAGCGATGCCAGACGCCCGCTTCTTTCCGCGCCAAAAGGGATTTACTCCTTATGCCGGATGACCGAGCCGAACGCAACAAAGCCATTGACCTGACCCTTGTCCAGATCGAAAAGCAGTTTGGCAAGGGTTCCATCATGCGCCTGGGTTCCAAGGAAGCGCTGGTGCCTGTGGATGTGATTCCGACCGGCGCACTTTCTTTCGACGCCGCCCTGGGTGTGGGCGGCATGCCGCGCGGCCGCGTCGTCGAAATTTATGGGCCGGAGTCGAGCGGTAAGACCACTATTGCGCTGCATGTGGTTGCTGAGGCGCAGCGCCGGGGAGGTATGGCGGCGTTTGTCGATGCCGAGCACGCGCTTGACGCCGCATATGCCAAGCGGCTGGGCGTAGACGTGGATAATCTGCTGGTCTCCCAGCCCGACTACGGCGAGCAGGCGCTTGAAATTACGGAAGCCCTGGTCCGCTCCAACGCCGTCGATGTGCTGGTTATCGATTCCGTCGCTGCTCTCGTGCCCAAAGCGGAACTGGACGGCGATATGGGCGACTCCATGCCAGGTCTGCAAGCCCGGCTTATGTCCCAGGCTTTGCGAAAATTGACCGGCGTGGTCTCCAAGTCCAAAACCTGCCTGATTTTCATCAACCAGATTCGGGAGAAGATCGGCGTAATGTTTGGCAATCCGGAAACCACCACCGGCGGCCGGGCGCTGAAGTTTTACTCCTCGGTTCGGGTCGATATCCGCCGCATCGCTTCCATTAAAGACGGCGACCGCGTCATCGGCAATCGCGTCAAAGTGAAAGTGGTAAAAAACAAGATGGCGGCCCCGTTCAGAGAAGCGGAATTTGATATACTTTATGGGGAAGGAATTTCGAGAGAAGGAGATTTAATCGACCTCGCGGCATCTTTGAATATTCTGGAAAAAAGCGGTTCGTGGTTCTCTTTCGGCGGGGAGCGCATCGGTCAGGGCCGCGAAAACGCCCGCCAGTTTTTGAAGGAACATGCCGATATCCAGAAGAGGATCGAAAACGAGGTCCGCAAAGTTTTGAGTCTGCCCTTGCTGGAGTCTGAAAGCCCGGCGCCGGAAAACGTGGTGGCGGCGCGGGGGAAAAAGTAGGAATTCAGACTGCCGGCAATCTTCTGATGAACATCCACCCCATCATTGCTGTCCGGCTGGCGCCAGGGCTGGTCAGCAAGAAGATTTCCCGACTGGAGGGGAAAGTGATCTCTCGGAAAATTGCTGCTCTGGCCGTAGCAGTTTTTGTTTTGCCATTCTGCCGGGGCCTGAAGGCCCTTTCGCTGGCTGACGCCAACACGACACAAGTGTCCCAGCATTCTGGCGCAACCTCTTCATCCTCATCCAGCCATCTCGTCGTCCACAGGCGCAGACGCCACTACCGCCGGCATCACGCAGTCCATCGCGCCAGCGTCCGTCACACCACCCCTCAAGCGGCCAGCGCGGGGCATTCCAGCCGCTCCCGTTACGCCCGCACTTCGCCCCGTTACCATCATTATCGCCGGGCGGCATCTCGAAGAGTCACTTACCGTCGCGTCACCTACACCCGCTACCGCCGCTTGCACCACTACCGTCGTCATTACTGGAGCCCCTGGTCGGTAAGCTCCTACAGTGACCCAAGCCTGGGAGATGATCCCGCGGGCGAGAACCCCGCCATTCGCCAGGCTGCGATTCAAGCCCTGGGGCGTTGGAACGGAAGCGTGGTGGTGGTGAATCCTAACAACGGACGAATTCTGACGATTGTGAATCAGAAGCTTGCGGTTTCGCGGGGCTATATTCCCTGCTCTACGGTAAAACCCCTGGTGGCGCTGGCCGGCCTCCGCGAAGGCATTATCACGTTAAACACCAAGCTTCCGGGCGCCGGCGGACGGCGGATTGATTTAACGCAGGCGCTCGCCCACTCCGACAATCGCTTTTTTGCGCGGCTCGGCGAGTTGCTCGGCTTTGGGCGCGTCGAACACTATGCCAGCGAACTGGGATACGGCCAGAAGGCGACCTTGGATATCTCTGATGAGTCTCCTGGCGCTTTTCCCACCGCCCCGCCGCCTGAAAAACAAGGGGGCGTCGGCCTTCTCACAAGCTTTGGAACCGGCATCGAGCAGACGCCCCTCCAGATGGCGGCCATTGTCTCAGCCATCGCCAATGGCGGAACGCTCTATTGGCTGCAATTCCCGCGCACCACGGAAGAGATCGAACACTTTGAACCCCGGGTGCGCCGCGAGCTAACAGATCTGATGCCTTATATTCCCGATGTGCGGCAGGGGATGGCAGCGGCGGTGCTCTACGGAACCGCGCGGGCCGCTTATAACCCTGACGAAGGGATCTTTGGCAAGACAGGCACTTGCAGCGAAGATGGCGGGCGAATGGGCTGGTTTGTTTCCTACTCTGAAGAACAGCGCCCGCAATATGTGGTGATCGTCATGCTGCGCGGCGGCAGGCCGATGTACGGCCCGCACGCAGCCGAAATTGCGGGAACCTTGTACCGGTCGCTCCTTCCCAAAGGCATTGAGTCCGCCCAGGCCGGACGTCCCCACCTTCCCACCTTGGTTGAGCAGCCCGGACAGTAAAGATTAGCGAGGTTCGGGATGGTCGCAGACATGGCGTACTGTACGCCATGTCTGCGACCATCCCAGGAACAACTACAATTATGAAGCGGCGACGGCCACCGTTTCCACCAGGTTTCCGGCGTGCAAGCCGCATTCCTTCTTCGTGGCGTCTTCCCACCACCAGCGCCCTTCGCGCTCATGCTGGCCGGGCAGCACCGGACGCGTGCAAGGCTCGCAGCCAATCGAAATAAACCCGCGCTCGTGCAGCGGATTGTACGGCACGTCATATTCGCGGATATAGTTCCAGACCTGTCTGGAAGTCCAGTTCGCCAGAGGGTTAAACTTCACAAGCTGGCGGCCATTGGAAAAAGCGGCGTCAATTTCGGCCACGGCCACCTGGGCGCGGGTTGACGGGCTCTGATCGCGTCGCTGGCCGGTGACCCAGGCATCCAGCTTGCTCAGAGCGCGGCGGAGCGGCTCAACTTTGCGCAGCGAGCAGCATTCCTTGTGGCCATCACGATAAAAGGAGTACATGCCCTTGGCGCGGACAAATTCCTCCACTGCCTCGGAGCGAGGAAAGAAGATATCAATGGTGATGCCATAGTGCTCGCGGACTTTCTCCAGGAATTGATACGTTTCGGGATGGAGTCTTCCTGTATCCAGCGAAAACACCTGAAATTTTCCGCCCAGCTTGACGGCCATATCGACCAGGACAACGTCCTCAGCGCCGCTGAAGCTGACGCCAAGACGGGGCGAAAAATGCTCCAGGGCAAAAGCGAGAATGTCACGCGGATGAAGGTTCGCGTTCCGCTCAGCCCAGGCGTTTAAGTCGGAAATGTTGAAAGCCATATTTCGAGTTCACCTTTCTTCCATATAAGATTTTGGCAACGGCGGTTAATGATCGCGGTTGCTTTGTTTTTTCGGCGTTTTGATCGCCCACTTCCAAAAGGTTGCCGACAACGCTCTCGCCGGCGCAGCGCCATCACCAACTCAGCAGAAGACGCGCTCCCAGCGAAAAATAGAGAATGCTGAGCAGCCAGCCGAAATAGCGCTCCGGAATGCGGTGCGAAAACCAGCTTCCCACCAGAACTCCCGGCAGCGACCCAGCGACAAGTCCAAGAAAGAGATGCTGATTGAAATGCCCCATCCAGAAATGCAGAGAACCGGCCAGCACCGTGGTGGCAAGGCCCAGCATGATGTCCGTCCCCACCAGTTCCGCAATGGGCAGCGGCGCCATCATCAGCATGAACACCATCAGAAGACTTCCACTGCCAACGGAGGTGACTGCAACCAGAAAACCGACCACGGCTCCCACAGCGAGGAAGCTCCAGGGGGTTGAATGCGATTGAGGCGCGGCGGGCCTTTTCCCCGCAAGCCCCATCTTGCGTTTGCGCACGTAAGGCAACGAGAGCGAGGCCGCAAACAGCGCCAGCCCCACAAACACTTTCAGGCTGGCATCAAGATGAGCCGCGCTCAAATGATCCTTCAGGAAATGAATCAGCAAAATTCCCAGCAGACATCCAGGCAGGCTTCCCAGAATGATGTATCCGGCCAGACGCCAGTAAATTTTGCCCAGCCGCCAGTGCTCCACAAAACCGACCAGCTTGGTGACAACGCCCATCGCCAAATCTGTGCCAATCACAACCAGGGCCGGATAGGGTGTAAAGAGCAGGAGCAGCGGGGTGAGGACGGAGCCGCCGCCAGTGCCCGTCAGGCCAATCAAGATTCCGGTGATGAAACCAAGTATGGGGACTGTCATTGGTGTTTGCCTGGGCCTCTCACCTTGCCGCTATCCTCCCCGCGAAAAAAGACGCCGGATAAGAGAGGCCATCGAACCCCAAAAATAAAAACGCCCGCTAACGGGTTTGCCATTAGCGGGCGTTCAGAAGATAAACTTAGGAACGAAGCTTACGAGTCAGTCATCTCCGAAGAACGCTGGCCGCTAACAGTCGCACGACAACAACAACACCTACAGGCCATGCCGTTCTTCATCGAATTGACGATTTCCGAAGCCATCGCTTGAAAAGACTACATTACACGAAAGTTGAATCTTGATCAAGCTCTTTTTTTTACGCCCAAGAATCAGATTGAAGGAGACGGGAGGGTTTGCAAAGAGCGTTCACCCTCCGCGGGATGGGTGATATAGAGTTTTTGCCGAAATCCTGGACTCACACCCGGAGGGTGAACGATGGCGCCAGCTTACCGGAACAGATGCTGCCCTGCCCATCCAGTTGGAATGAACCGAAGAACGGCTCACCCCTCTGGGCAGGCCCGGTGGGGTTGGAGGAGATGGCGCAAGCCTTGGAGATATGGGAGCAGATGGAGAGGAGCTTAAAGGGTGCGGACTTGGGGTGTAGCGGGTTGCTTGACGAAGGCTTGGGATGATGGTAACTTTTAAGTAAATAGCGGTGCGTGATCCTTCCCTCGCAACGTGCGCCCTCTGATGTAACTTTCCCCTCGACTGAAGACGAAAAATCCCTATTCCGATGGAGACGCTATGAGTCTTTGGCTCACTTCATGGCACGAGAACAGCGACACCATTCCTGCCTCCCGGGTAGCAATCGACGGACTAACAAGCGGCAAAAGAATGTTTAGGTTTGGTAAGCGCGGAAAATCATATACCTTATTGAAAACAGGGATGTTATTGGCTTATTCTTCGCTCACTTTTTACCAACAATTTCCAAAATTCATTGTATCCATCAGATTCTAAATGGCTTATTAATTTAATTTATTGGTTGCTCACAATAAAAAGAAAATAAATGACTTAGCTTAAAAAACCGGGAAATTGTTCGTTGCAGGATGACACGAAATTGGCGTAGGGCGCATGGTGTGCAGACTGGGATGCCGTCTGCCCCTGCGCGCGGCTGAAAAAGTCTTTCCAACTGTCATCCTAAGCGTAGCGAGGGATCACAGTATTTCCGCTCAGCTAAACCTTGTGGCGAGTCAAGGCGTTGACGGCTTCAATATACCGATCGATCTCCGGTTACGGCGCAGACGAAACTCACTGACGGCAGATCGGAAACTTGGAAGGGCTAGAGCGCAAAGGGCTTGAAATTTTCCTTCTTCTGCCATACCTTTCCGGTTTCTGGATATGCCTTGGATTGCGAATTTGATCGAGCATTTTTGAGAATGCGGAGAGTTTGAATGGAACGACGCTCATTCTTGAAGACGGTGGGAGTTGGCGGAACAGCGGCGCTCACAACATCAGGACATGGGGAATCAAGTCCAACTCCCTCCAGGATGAAGATCACGCGGATCCGCTTTTATCACAATCCGCTATCCTCCCCGACTTTCAACCAGAGCGCCCATATCGTCACGATAGAAACCGACCAGGGCATTACCGGCATTGGCGAAGGCGGCTCAGTGGATACCATCCGGCAGTGCGGCGCCATGATCATGGGCGAAGACCCCTTCCGAACAGATCATCTCTGGCAAGTGATGTATCGGGGCTACTTTTACCCCGCAGGACGCGAGAAATTGGATGCGCTAGGAGCTTTGGACCTGGCGCTCTGGGATATTAAAGGCAAAGCGCTGGGCGTTCCCGTCTATGAATTGATCGGCGGACGATCGCGGGATTACATCGAATGCTACGCCACGGCCTATCCGGTGAAAGGCAGCCTTAAAGAAGCCGCCCGCGCCTGCATGGAGGATGGGTTTCGCGCCTTCCGCACGGCAGTGGCTGATCCTGCACCCGGCCAGCCGTTCAATTCCCATCAGATGGTGCGCAAAACCTACGAGCAGTGTGCCGAAATCCGCGAAGGCGTAGGCAAGGAGGGCGACTGGTCGCTCGATTATCACACCCGTCTCGCTTTCCCCGATGCCGTTCGCCTCAGCACGCTGATCGAGAATCTGGAGCCTTACTTCGCTGAAGATCTGGTACGCTCAGAATATCCCGATATCTATCGGCAATTGCGGGCGCACGTGAAGGTTCCGATTGCGGTGGGCGAGCAATTTGGCGCCCGATGGGACGTGAGCGATCTGGTCGAGCAGCAACTGATCGACTATGCCCGCGTGACTCTGCCAAACGTGGGCGGCCTGACAGAATATATGAAGATTGCGGCGCTGTGCGAAACGCATGATGTGGGGCTGATCCCGCACTTCACCGGGCCGGTAGCCGAAGCCGCCCTGGTCCATGCGCTCTCCACCTTCTCAGGCCCCGTTCTGATGGAAGCGTTGCATCCGGCCCTCGGCAAACATCCTCATCTGCCTGAATGCTACGACTTCCGGAACGGAAAGATGTGGCCCAATCAGCGTCCCGGGCTGGGCGTGACTCTTGATACGAAGCCCTTGCAATTGGCCGCCGAGATTACGGAGCCGGCGCGTCCCATCCCCATGTTGCGTCGCCCGGACGGCTCATATACGAATTGGTGAGGCCAGCCATAAAATCCCTTGGCTAGGGAATGAGGCAGGTCATGAAAAGGTCACTGCTTCGGAGGGTGTGGCGGTGTTGGCTTAGAGCGCCGCTGGGGATTGTTTTAATCCTTCTGCCTCAGCGCTTGTGCGCCCAGGCGCGCCCGTTTCCGGGAACTAATTTTGAGACCATTTATCAAGCGCTGTTGCAGAAAATCGATGGAATCCCGATTTTTGATGATCACGCTCACCCGGGTTTTTCCGATGATCCCAACGTGGATGCGATGACGTCCCCTCCGGGCAGTTCTCCGCTCCGCCTGCGGGAGACAAACCCGGAATTTTTACAGGCTGCGCGCGCGCTCTTCCATTATCCCTATTCTGATTTTTCGCCCGCGCATGAAGTCTGGCTCCTGCGGCAAACCGCGGACCGACCGGGTATCGGTTATTGGGACCATATCCTCGATCAGTGCGGGATAGAAACTTCGCTGGCCAATCGGGTTGACATGCCGGGTTATCTTGATCCCAAGCGTTTCCGTTGGGTCTTTTTTGTGGACTCCTTCCTTTTCCCGTTTAACAACAAGAACTTCATCAATCGCAATCCCGATGAGGCCGTATACATCCCTTTGCAAGAGAAGATGCTTCGTCGTTACCTCCGACAAGCCGCGCTTGATCGCCTTCCGGATACGTTCAGAAATTACCTGGCCTTCATCAACCATATCCTTGAACAGAACAAGAGCCGTGGCGGCATCGCCATGAAGTTTGAGATTGCTTATTTCCGCTCGCTGAACTTCAGCGATCCGCCCCGCGCCGCCGCAGCGGCCATCTACGCCCGTTATGGTCACGGAGGTCTTCCAAGCCCGGCGGAATATAAGACTTTCCAGGACTATGTTTTTCGCTACCTCATTCGCCAGGGCAGTCGTTTGCATTTGCCGGTGAACATTCACACGGCAGCCGTAGGAGGAGACTACTTCAGCCTGCAAAAGAGCAATGTCCTGAATCTGGAAAACATCCTGCGCGACCCTCGATACCTTCACACAACTTTTGTTTTGCTCCATGGCGGCTACCCTTACGACCGGAAAGCCATCTGGCTGACGGCCATGCGGAACGTTTATCTGGATTCGTCGGAGATTGAGCTGCTGCTCTACCCCTCTGAATTCGCTCGCATTTTGAAGCAGTGGCTCGAAATCTACCCTGACAAAGTGATGTTTGGCTCGGATGCCTACCCGTACAGCAAAATCATTGGAGCTGAGGAGGGTTATTGGCTTGGAGTCCGTTCGGCGCGCCAGTCGCTGGCCTGGGCGCTCGCGGAGATGGTGGCAGATCATGAGATTACCGAGGTCGCGGCGCTTAAGATGGCTCACTCATATTTTCACGATACGGCAGCGCGGTTGTATTCTCCGACCCGTGAAGGGGAAAGATCAAGGTGACGCCGCGTTTGGCTGCGAATATCGCGCCCGGCGGCTATCCATTCGCCGAATCCTTGCGCAGCAACATGATTCTTTCGGGATCCAAACGGACATACCATGGGAATGGACGTTCCTTGAGAGACATCCATTTCTCTCGGGTGATTTCCGCCTGGAGATGATGATGGACGAAGGGTGCTTCAGGCATGAGGAGTTTCAGATAGAGCGTCATCCGGAAAGGTCCCTCGATCATGCGGATCAACCCGCAGGGAAATGTATTGACCCCGCCTCCCGCGTCCGAAAGCGACAGATGATGGGCTCGAATGCCGAGAAAGTCCATGCCCTCTGGAATCGGAAGGCACACGCGCAGTTGACAACCCCAATCCAGAGCTTCAACTTCATCGGCCGACTTCAGCCGGGCGCGCGAGAAATTCTTGCAGCCGGTCACCTGGGCCACCGTGAACGTGCGCGGATCGCGAAAAATCTCTTCTTTCGGACCCAAAGCGATTTCTTTGCCTTTCGAAATGACAACGATCTCTTCCGAGATTCGATAAGCTTCTTCAAGATTGTGAGTGACGTAGAGAGAAACGCCTCGAAAGGCGGAAAGCGTCTCAATGAGCAGAGCTTCCATCTGGCTACGCAAGTGGATGTCGAGCGCGGAGAGCGGCTCATCGAGCAGAAGCGCCTCTGGATCAATCGCCAAAGCCCGAGCCAGCGCCGCGCGCTGTTGCTGGCCGCCGGAAAGCTGCCTGGGGTAACGGTCTTCCAATCCCTGGAGTTGAACTCGGGCCATTTGCTCCGCCACTTTCTTTCCCGCTTCGTGTCGGGACAAATGACGCAGGCCGAACCCGATATTTTCAGCAACGGTCATATGAGGGAAGAGCGCATAATCCTGCAGCAGAAACCCCATGCGGCGCCTGCGGCTCGGAAGATTAATTCCGCGCTTCGAATCGAAAAGCGTTCGGCCATTCAGAACGATCTGGCCGCGGGTGGGCGTTTCGAGGCCCGCAATCGCGCGCAACGTCATGCTCTTGCCGGAACCGGAAGGCCCCAAAATTCCGAGTGTCTTGTCTCCGGCGCAAAAGGCGACTTCCAGCTTGAAGTCTTTGAATTCCCTTTGAATCTCGACCAGAAGCTCCACAATCATCCTCGCGTGCCGCTTAGTGTTCCGCGCCGCCTGCGCCCCCAGGTGTTAAATGCAACCAGGGCTGCCGAGGCGATCCCCAGCGTGATGAGCACCCAGGCCAGGGCTTGCCTCATATTGCCCGCTTCGGCGGCGAAAAAGATCGCAATGGGCAGCGTCTGGGTCTTTCCGGGAATGTTGCCGGCAATCATCAGCGTGGCGCCAAACTCTCCCAGAGCGCGCGCAAAGGCGAGAATGGTTCCGGCAAGGACGCCCGGCCACGCCAGGGGCAGCGCGACCTTCCAGAAGGCCGTCCACTCGGAAGCTCCCAGCGTGCGCGCTGCGTGAAGAAAGCTGGGATTCACCTGCTCCAGCGCTCCGCGCGCCGAGAGGTACATTAATGGAAAAGCAACAACCGTGGCGGCAATCAGTGTGGCGGGCCATGAGAAGAGCACCTGAAGGCCAAGGCTCTCAAGCGCCTTTCCCAAAGGGCTGCTTCTTCCAAGCAGAAGGAGCAAAAGATAGCCTACGACTGTCGGCGGCAGAGCCAAAGGAACAATGAACAGCGTATCCATCACGGGGCCGCACCGGCCAGATGTGCGGGTGCGCCAGTTCGCGGCAGCCAGGCCAAGAAAAAAGGTAATCCCGGTTGCGACAATCGAAGTCTCAACCGACACTCTGAGAGGGGCTAAGCTGAATTCCATACTTTTTGTCTTGAGACGCCAGAAACCGTTGAGTTGTTCGCGCAGACTTCAACCACTCGGTGGCGCGGGGTGAGAATCACTTCTCGACCGGAACGAAACCTTCGCGTTCAAAAATCTGCCGCGCCTCAGGTCCTGAAAGATATTGCACAAACCTTTCCGCCGCCGCCGCATGGCGACATCTTTTGATGACGGCGATGGGATAAACAATGGGAGCATGAGCGTTTTCCGGTGCGATCGCGGCGACTCTTACTTTGTTCGAGAGCTTCGCCTCCGTTGCATAAACCAGACCCGCATCTGCATTGTCGGTCTCAACATAAACCAGCGCTTGACGCACATCCTGCGCGAGAAGAATTTTGGGATAAATCCGCTGATAAATTTTGAAGTATTCGAGCGTCTGACGTGCATACGCCCCCGCCGGGACGCTATCCGGATTGGCCATTGCGACGCGCCGGACATCGGGGCGGACCAAATCCATAAACCCTGAAACCTTGCATGAACCGGGACAGATTAAAACCAATGTGTTTTTCAGCAGGTAGCGCCGCGTTGAATTCAGAAGAAGCCCTCGGGAGGCGAGCGCGTTCATTTCCTCAGGCGATGCCGAAATGAAGATATCCACCGGCGCGCCCTCCTCAATCTGCTGCGCCAGAATGCCGGAAGCGCCCAGGTTGAACGTCAGGGAAACACCGGGCGACTGCCGGCGGTAAAGCGTTCGGATCGCCTGCAGAGGTTCGGTCAGGCTGATCGCGGCAGAAATGGTCAGGTTGATGGAGCCGTTTTGAGATTCGGGCTGTGAACGCACGACCGAGCTTCCGATCGCAAGACTTAACAAAATAGCCAGGACGGCTGTTTTCAAAGCATCTCCCTTCGCAATTGCACTTGATATATGATTTTATGCGAAAATCTTGCTATTTTAACACGTCTTGCGATGGAAAATTCGCTTAAAACCTCAATTTGCCATTGGCCTGGGCCATCGCAAACCAGGCGGCTGCCCGCGTCAGGCAGCAACGCGCCAACCCAGCGCATGATTATGCTATCTTCATTTTGAGGATCATCATGCGCGAAATTCGCAAAGTTGCAGTGCTGGGAGCCGGAACGATGGGGTCGCAAATTGCGGGCCATCTCGCCAATGCTCAGATTCCATGTGCCTTGCTCGATTGTGCGCCTTCCTCGCTTTCGCCCGATGAGATGAAAAAGGGGCTTACCCTGAATGATCTGTCCGTTCGGAACCGATTGGCGCGGACCGGGTTGGACAACGCTTTGAAGGCCCGCCCGCCCGCCTTTTTTGTTCCTGAATTCGCTCGATTTATCTCCATCGGAAATTTTGAAGATCACCTGCATTGGGTCAAAGGTTGTGACTGGATTATTGAGGCGGTCATTGAAGACCTCGAGATCAAGCGGGCATTGCTGCGCCGGATTCTTCCGCATCTCAACCCCGACGCCATCATCAGTTCCAACACTTCCGGCATTTCGCTCACAGCGATCGCCGAAGGACTTCCCGACGATTTCCGGCGCCGCTGGCTGGGAACTCACTTCTTTAATCCGCCGCGTTACATGAAGCTTCTGGAAGTGATTCCGACGGCGGAAACTCTGCCGGAAGTTCTGGAACAAATCTCGCGCTTCGGAGACGAAACGCTCGGCAAAGGCGTCGTTCGCGCCAAAGACACTCCCAACTTCATCGCCAATCGGATCGGCACGTTTGTGATGGGCATGACGCTTCGGCTGATGCAGACTTTCGGATTCTCCATCGAGGAAATTGACGCTCTCACCGGCCCCGCCATGGGTTTGCCCAAGTCAGCCACTTTTCGCCTGCTCGATTTGGTCGGACTGGACGTTTTCGCGCATGTTGTTAATAATTTGCGAAATTCGCTCCCCGAAGAAAAAGGGCTTGATGCCTTCTGTCTTCCCGAATTCGTGCCTCAAATGATCGAACATCATCTTTTAGGGGAGAAAACCCATCAGGGATTTTACAAGAGGCTTCCGTCAAAGGAAGCGCGCGAGGGAGAAAGTGAGATCCTGACATTGGATCTTTCCACTTTTGAATACCGACCGCGGCAGAAGCCCAAATTGCCGGCTCTCGATATGGCTGTGAATATTGAAGACGCGGGGCAGCGCGTTCGCAGTTTATTTGAGTCTTCCGACCGCATCGGGCGATTTTATCAGGAACTTCTGGGCCGCACATTTCATTACACGGCACAGCGCACACCCGAGATTTCGGATGACATCGTTTCCGTCGACCGCGCAATGCGCTGGGGCTTCAACTGGGAGCTCGGGATTTTTGAATTGTGGGACTCCATCGGCGTTGAGAAGGTCATGGAGGTCTGGCGCCGTCAGAATCTCTGCGCGCCGCCGTTGATTGAAAACCTTCTGACATCGGGGCAGATCTCCTTCTATACCCATTCCAATGGCTCAACCTTCGTCTTCGATTATCATCGCGGCAATCCTATGGTTCTCGAAGAGCAGCCTGGCGTCCTGCTGCTCTCTTCTCTGAAAGCGCAGAACCGCGAGATCAAAAAGAATGCGGGCGCAAGTCTGATCGACCTGGGCGACGGCGTTCTGTGCCTTGAGTTTCATTCCAAGATGAACACCCTAGGGCCCGACACCATTCAGATGATCCGCTCCGGCTTGAAGGCGCTGGATGAAGATTTCGACGCAATGGTGGCGGGAAACCAGGGCGCGAACTTCAGCGCCGGCGCGAATCTGATGCTGTTGCTGCTTGCCA
This sequence comes from Acidobacteriota bacterium, assembly GCA_902812415.1. GTDB lineage: Bacteria > Acidobacteriota > Terriglobia > UBA7540 > UBA7540 > RH2-MAG17b. The sequence goes on along the minus strand of CADDZJ010000015.1, from coordinate 895 downwards.
TCCAGGAAGGCGATTGGGATGAAGTACATGAAGCGGTTCGCGCCTTTCAGCGTGCCAACATGGCATTGAAGTACGCGCCGAAGCCTGTTATCGCTGCGCCATTTGGACTCACGCTAGGCGGGGGCGTTGAAATTTCTTTGCATTGCGCGCGCAGAGTCGCCGCCGCCGAGACTTACATGGGTTTGGTTGAGACCGGCGTCGGCCTCATTCCTGCCGGCGGAGGCAGCAAGGAGATGCTCCTTCGCGCTATGGATTCCGTCCCCGATGTTGAGGATGCCGACCCATTCTTGCCGCTGAAAGAGGTCTTTTTGAACCTAGGCATGGCCAAAGTCTCAAGCAGCGCGGAGGAAGCGCGCAAGTTTGGCTATCTCTCTCCTCAGGACGTCATCTGCATGAATCGTGATCGTCAGTTGGCGGCGGCCAAGCAACTGGCGTTAGACTTGGTGAAGCTGGGCTACCGCCCCGGCAAGCCGCGTGAGGACGTTCAGGTTCTGGGCCAATCAGCTTACAGCAAGCTGAAACTCGGGCTGCACCTGATGCGGCGCGCGGAATATATCTCTGATTTTGATGTGGTGATTGGCACAAAACTGGCAAAGGTGCTTTCCGGCGGCGGTGAGTTCACCTCCCCGCAACGCGTCTCTGAACAATACCTGTTAGACCTCGAGCGCGAGGCGTTTGTAAGCCTATGTGGTGAAAAGAAGACTCAGGAACGCATCCAGCATATGCTGAAGAAGGGAAAACCGCTGAGAAACTGAACGATCTATTGAGAATTACAAATTATAGTGACAACGCGGATTGTAGCGGCGCTGTCCTCAGCGCCGAAAAACGCCGGTGAGGACACCGGCGCTACAGAAAATGCTGTCACTATAATTTGTAAACCCCAGTAGGGTCAATA
>CADDZJ010000014.1 GCA_902812415.1 Acidobacteriota bacterium | reverse complement strand
TCCCAAACGGGGATGATCTTTCCACCGACAGCCATACAGCCCAATTCTTCAAGCCCCCGCTTCAAACTGACCAGCCAGTTCGGGTCAAACGTCACATCGTCATCCGTGAAGGCGATGATTTCACCCCTTGCCTGTTGAATCGCAGTATTCAGGGCGAAGGACTTTCCCTGTTGAGCCACAAAGAGATAACGAACTTCCATCGAAGCGCGCTGCCCAAATTCCTGAACAACCGTCCGTGTGTCGTCCGAGGAGTTGTTATCCGCCACCAGAAGTTCCCAATGCATTGAACCGGAGGCTGCCACGCTTCCAAGGCTTGCGAGCGTCTGCTTTAATGCGGCAGAACGGTTAAAAGTAGCGATGATGACGGTTAAATCCATAGAGCGGGTCGGGAATTGCAAGGCTTCGCGGCGACGCGCGCTTTATGCGGTCACGGAAGGCGGGCTTTTTCAGACGGAGGCGTCTGCCAGAAGGATCACGATTTCCCTGTCCCTGCCACATGGAATTGCGTCTTGAGGGTTTCCACCCCATATCCAACCAGGCGAATCACCCGCAGTTCCTGGCTAAATCCTTCCTGTAAACCGCCCGTCAATAAGTTGACCGCCGCTGATCGCAATGTCTCAAAAGCCCACCGCCATCTCCACACGGGGACGCGCCCTATCCGTCGGGATGATGGAAATCGGATCAAATCGAGCCGCTGCAGGACTACGCCGTTGTGATAATACCATCGGCGGAGATACTTCTTTGAAAGGTGTTCGACGTCGGGCAGATGATAAACGACAGCATTCGGATAGTAAATGATAAGCTCTCCATTGAGATGGAGTCTCAATACATATTCGGTGTCTTCTCCGATGCCAATTTTGCCGGGGCCTAAATCCGTTCTGAAGAAACCGTATTTCTCAAGCGCGCGGCGGTGCAAGCCCAGGTTCGCTCCGTACCCGTATTCGTATACGTTAACGGAGCTGGAGTCCGACCGGATGACGTCGTCCCCAAGATCGCAGTGCGCAAGAACTCCTTTCCACCTTCGATCCCACCATGCCGGCAAGCGAAGGTCTGGATGCAAAAGAACCCTGCCGCCCACGCAGGCGGGCTGGAATTGGTCAAACGCCTTTTTTAATTGCACGAGCCAATCCGCGGCAACCCTCACGTCGTCGTCTGTCAGGGCAATGATTTCACCTTTTGCTTCCCGGATGCCGGTATTCAGGGCATGCGACTTCCCGCGTTGAGGTTCGAGGACGTAACGCACGCGCAGGCCCGAAGTCGTAGAAAATTCTTCAACGACGCCGCGTGTGGAATCTGTGGAATGGTTGTCGACCACCACCACTTCCCACCTCAGGGAGGGAGGCGTCTCAAGAGTCCGAAGGCTCGCAAGCGTCTGCTTCAGACTTGAGGCGCGGTTACAGGTGCAGATAAGGACGGTGATATCCATACCGGACGAAATCTATGATTTCACGCGAACCGGACTACGCAGCTGCTGAATGAAAGCCGAGGCCGAGTAACCCATCAGGCAAATGACGCGCAATTCTTGATGAAATCTCTCTCGAGAGCCGCCCGTGATCCATAGGAAAGCCGCACTCCCCAGGACGTTCCCTGCCCAGCGATATCGCCAAAGCGGCACACTCCCAAGCCATCGACCCGATCTGAACCTCACGAGATCGATTTGATGCAAGGAAATTCCGTACTGATAAAACCATCGACGAAGATATTTCTTCGAAAGCCTTGCCACACTCGGACAATGATAAACGATCGCCTTGGGATAATAAACCAGGCGTTCCTCATTCAGGCGAAGCCTGAACATAAGCTCCGTTTCCTCACCCATCGCTAGCGCGCGATTGGTCCTTCCCAAATCCGTTCTGAATAGGCCATATTTCACAAGCGCCTCGCGCCGGAAACTCATGTTAGCGCCATACCCGAACTCATCCAGAATAACGTGTTCGCCCAAATCGAGTTCGGAAAGCGATCCGTTCCATCGTTTGTCCCACCATGCCGGCAGGCGAAGGTCAGGGTGCAAAAGAATTCTGCCGCCCACGCAGGCCGGTTGAAACTCCTGAAACGCCTTCCTGACTTCAACCAGCCAGTCTTTCGCCACGATCACATCGTCATCCGTAAAGGTCAGAATCTCACCCTTCGCTTCAGCGATCCCGCGATTTCGGGCAAAAGAAAGGCCCTGCTGCCGCTCGAAAACGTACCGCAGATTGGGCAGTTCGTGAGCGCGGAGGGATTCCACAATCTGACGCGTATCATCCGTAGAATTGTTGTCGACCACAAGGACTTCCCAGGGCAGGTCTGGCGGCAGTTCCATGTCGCTCAAGCTGAGAAGCGTTCGCCGCAGAACCGCAGATCGATTGTGCGTGCAGACAATAACACTGATCTCCACCGCCAAGGATCTCTCCATGCGCACACCTTTCGTCGTGGCAATCTTAACTGTGCCGCTGGCGTCCTCACCAGCGCTCCTCGCGCTCAGGAGAGCGCCGCCACAAAATTGATCGCCACAATGAAGGGTCGTGCTCACCAAGCTGCAATAACTGTGGTCTTAAAGCGGATGTCAGGCGCCCATAAATTTCCGCGCAGCCTTCTCAACGGGCGCAGGGAGTTTTTTCAGCGTGGCTCGTCCCCGATCGCTCAAAGCCTCTCGCAAGTCGTGCCGCCGAAGCAACGTCCGGTCCAGCCGATAGCGATAGATCGGAGTCATGGCGCCTCCAAACTTTTGCAGGAAGGCGTGCGCCCCGCCCATGGAATGCCGCCGGATTCCCTCCTGACACAGCCACTCAATCGCTCGCCATTGAATCAGGTCGTTCGGATTCAGACGCAGGAATTCAGGGAGAGAATTATTCCTTGCGTATTCCGAGAGTCCGCCGGGAAAGAAGCGAATGATGCTTCCGGCGATAATTTTCCCTGACGAGCGGGCCAGAAACAGCCGCCGGTTATTCCGGGTGGCGAAGAATGCCTTCTCTTCCATCTCATAAGGAAAGGGCGTGATTTTTTTTCGCTGACACCAGCCCAGATAAATATTGTAATAGGTCCGAAATTCTTCCTGCGTCGTCGCCTGAAAGACTTCAACTCCCTCCCGCATCGCGAGGCGAATGTTGTAACGACGTGTTTTGGAGAACTGCTTGAAAAGCGCCTCTGCGCCCAAGGTGCAGTCCAGAACCACACATCCTTCCATCTCGCGCCGTCGAAATCGGTATTTCTTAAGGGAGTCGAGCGGCGTCCACTTCCAAGTGTAAAGGGTGATCAGCTTGGAGTCGCCGGCCTCGGCAAGCAATCCTCTGGCCAAGGCATCCACAGCAGTCGCCGGATCGGCCGATTTCGCAAGGCAGATTTGAGGCCGGGATTGAAGGCCGCTGACTGTTTCCTCACCCTCGTGAAGGCCGGTAAGCGCGCCCACCACTTTATCCTGATGCATGGCCAGAATGGCAAAGGGCCGCTTGCCATCCCAATACGGTTCCAGGAAGTATTCCGGAGCGTTGAAGTGGCCTGGGCATTCCACATCCTTCAGGAACTCCCGCCATTTTGCTTCAATTTCTCCGGAAGGAAACTCGCGCAGAATCAGAAAATCCGATTGGGTCACCATCCGCCTTTGTATTCCAGATTGCTATTTTTAGGCCAGAACGCCGCCCGCAATTCTCTCCCGTTCAGAAACGAGAAGATGAGAAAGGAAAGGCAAGATTGCCCTTCGCTCTGTATGTCGGATTAACGCCTGTCATCATGCTGCCGGCAGCCATTCCTCATCTCAGCGTTTCAAGCCAAACTCAGATTTAGATTACATCAGCCTTTCGATTTCTCGCAAAGGGTGAGGATGGGTTCTCATCGATCCTCTGCTGCCTGAGTGCGGCTATTTATAAAGTTCGCTTGCGTCTTTAGCCACCCGCACTCGTTGCCATGATGCGACAAGTCCGCTCCTGATGAGCCAAAAATGCCGCTGTGATCGTTGACTTTGATATGCTGGAGAGGTAAAGTAAAACGTTTTCCTGAACTCAATAGCGGAAATTAGGGGGAGTTATGGAATTCCGGGTCGGCGATAAGGTCGTATACCCGAATCAAGGTGTGGGTGTTGTTGAACAAATCTCCAGCCGCAATCTCACCGGGCAACCCGAAACTTTCTATCTTTTAAAGCTGAATTCCAATGGCCTGCGCGTAATGGTTCCCATGACGAATGTTGAGAGCGTGGGCCTGAGGCGGGTCGCCAAGGGACGCGAGGTGGGAACGGTGTTGGAGTATTTAAATAAAGCGGAAATTGACCCGCCGGCGGACTGGAAGGGTCGCTTCAAGGCAAACTCCGAAAAGATGCGTAACGGCTCGCTCCGCCACGTCGCCGAGGTCTTCAAAGCTCTCCTGGTTCTCAGCCAGGAGAAACCACTTTCCTTCCGGGAAAAGAAAATGTTTGACCGCTCCTGGCAACTCTTGGTGGACGAAATCGCTGTCGCGCGCGGGATGTGCCGGGAGGCTGTGGAAGAAGAATTACTGAGAGCCCTCAGCAAGTCCAATCTGAAACCCACCTTACCCAGTTGATTGATCATCCACCAAGCCCATATTGCCACGGCGCTCAGACAACCCACCGTGTATGTCTGTATCGCATGCACTCATCACCCCACAGATTGTCGTTGCGCCTGGGAAATGGAGATTACCCCTTAACGCCGCTTTTTTGACGCATTACTGAAAAACCCTCGATGATGTCACGCTGAGCCCTTACCAGCCATTCGGCGTCAGGGTGACAGGGCTCGGCCTCTTTCAAAAAATCATCGATGCCAGCCCTTCCCGCGCAAGCGGGAATCCACCTCTAAAGTTTGACCTTCTTCAGCCACAACGGCTACTCTGAATTTGTCGGTGATTGGCATGACAGATATTCAGAAGGGAGACGTTCAAGAACACGATGCGCAAGCTGCCGGTATACCTCACTTTGATGTTCGCCTTTTTTCTGTTTTCAGCGCCAAGAACTTTCGCTCAAGTGGAGTTTTTTGGCGGCTATTCCTACCTGCGAGTGAATAACAACGCTCCGAATATGGGGTCGAATGCAAACGGCTGGGAAGCCTCGATGTCCGTCCATCTGATTGGTTCCCTGGGCGCGGAAGCCGACTTCAGCAATCACTACGGAATCTCACCCATGGTGGCGCCGGACGGCAGCCGCCATTTCGTGCCCAAATTTTCCGCGCTTTACGGTCCCCGCTTCAATATTCTCAGCCTGCCTCGGGTCGAACCTTACGTTCATGCGCTCTTTGGCGGAGTCAATGGCGTGGCGGAAGTGCCTACGTCGCCCAGCGTCTGCCCGAGCAGCGTGTGCGGCCCCACGCGGCTCGAAGAAAATGATTTTGCCATGGCCCTCGGCGGAGGAGTCAATGTGAAAGCCACTCGCCACATCTGGATTCACCTGATCCAGGCGGATTATCTCCGCATTAATTTCAGCGGCAATCCGCAGAACGATACCCGGATTTCAACCGGTCTCGTCTTGCGCTTCGGCCGCTGGTGAGGGCGTGTGCGAGCGCCGTCCATAATCCAACGCCGCCGCAAAAGGGGGCCGACCGCCGTCATTTGTGTATCAAGCCAAGGCGATTCAGCATCGATCTGACTGCAAATTGACACCTCACCACCCCCAATGCTAGCGTAAACTTTGAAGGCAGCTCCAGGCAGGGCTTCAAACACGATACGCGTTTCATGAACTCCTCCGATACATTCTTTCAGGATACCTACGGCATCACGCCGATAGACCTTGACCGATATCTAGCCGCAGCGCTTTCCGAAGGCGGTGATTACGCCGATCTCTATTTTGAGCACACCACAACTTCCTCGATTGTTGTGGATGAATCCCTGGTGAAGACAGCCACCGAGGGCATCTCGATGGGCTGCGGCGTGCGCGTTCTTGCCGGGGAGCAGACCGGCTACGCCTATACGGACGATCTCGAGCCCGCCAGGATTCTGAACGTTGCGCGCATTGCCGCCCGGATTGCGAGCGGCCCGGCGCGGGTTTCGACCGCCGGGGTCAGTTCTGCATCGCCTCCGGCCCACAATTTTTACCCGGTTGTTTCTCCGGCTACCCATCACGATCTTGCCGAGAAGCTCGAACTGGTCAAACGAGCGGATGTCGCCGCTCGCGCCTACGATCCGCGCATCCAGCAGGTACGGGTCACCTACGGCGACCAGGTGCGACACGTGCTGATCGCCGGATCCGATGGCCGGTCGGTGACCGATTTTCAACCCCTGGTGCGGATGAACATTTTCACCATCGCCCGGCAGAACGGAAACGTTCAATCCGGGTCCTACGGCGGCGGCGGGCGCGTGGGCTTGGAGTTTTTCGAGGGCGATCATTCACCCGAATCTTATGCGCGCGAAGCCGCGCGCCAGGCGATTGTCCAACTGGATGCCCGCGAGGCTCCGGCGGGCGAGATGGAAGTGGTGCTCGCTCCCGGCTGGCCTGGCATTTTGCTGCACGAGGCTATTGGTCACGGTCTTGAGGCCGACTTTAATCGCAAAGGGATTTCCGCCTTCAGCGGGCGAATTGGCCAGCGGGTGGCTTCGGAGATTTGCACCGTTGTGGACGACGGCACGGTTCCCAATCGGCGGGGGTCGCTCAATGTGGATGATGAAGGCGCGCCGACGCATCAGACTGTCCTTATTGAAAACGGCATCCTGCGCGGCTACATCCAGGACAAGCTGAGCGCGAATGTGATGAAGGCCGAACGCACCGGCAATGGGCGACGACAAAGCTACGAGCATATCCCCATGCCGCGCATGACCAACACCTATATGCTGGCGGGCAAGGATGATCCGCAGGATATCATCCGTTCCGTGAAACACGGCCTTTACGCCGTCTACTTCGGCGGCGGACAGGTGGATATTACCAACGGCAAGTTTGTGTTCTCCGCTTCGGAAGCCTACCTGATTGAAGATGGAAAAGTGACGGCGCCGGTGAAGGGAGCCACGCTGATCGGCGATGGCCCTACGGCGCTCACGCGCGTCACCGCCGTGGGAAACGATCTGCGGCTTGACCCTGGCATTGGAACCTGCGGCAAGGAGGGCCAAAGCGTACCGGTCGGGGTGGGCATTCCAACCCTTAAGGTCAGCCGGTTGACCGTGGGTGGCACAGCGCCACGGGCGGCGAATTCGTTCTTATAACTTTGCGCTGGGAATGCATTCCTCACTCATGTCTGAAACTCAACTTGAACAGCTTGCACGAAACCTTATTCAGCGCGCAATGTCAGCCGGCGCGACAGCAGCGGATGTTGTGATTCGGGAAGCGGAGGAATTTTCCGCGACCATCCGCATGGGGAAAACCGAAAGCCTGAAGGAGGCTGCTTCCAAAGCTCTGGGACTCCGCATCTTTCTCGGAACCCGAAGCGCCAGCTCATATTCGCAGGACTTTTCGCGGTCATCCCTTGACCGGCTTGTTGAAAGAACGCTCAGCATGGCGCGGGTCACCTCAGAAGACCCGGCAGCAGGCTTGCCCGAGGCGCAACAACTGGGACGCTACGAAGGCGACCTTCAACTCTATTCTCCTGATGTTGCAAAGCTTTCGACAGAAGAGCGCATGGAATGGGCGCGCCGGGCTGAGGACGCTGCATTCGCCGCTGACCCGCGCATTCGGAATTCCGAAGGAGCTTCCTTTGAAGCCAGCGCTGGCAGCAAAACTTATGCCAACTCGCTGGGTTTTATGGGAAGTTATCAGTCTTCTTATTGCGGGCTTTCTGTGGTTCCGGTAGCTGTGAACGGCTCACAAGGCGGCATGCAACGCGACTACTGGTATACCGTGGCCCGGAGCGCGACGGCGTTGGAATCTCCCGAATCGGTCGGGCGCAAGGCGGCGCAGCGCGCAGTTCGCAGACTGGGCGCGCGCAAGGTCGCCACCTGCCGTGTTCCTGTGATTTTTGATTCGGAAACCGCTCGATCCCTCATCGGCCACATCTTTGAGGCTGTTCGTGGAGACGCCATCTACCGCGGCGCATCGTTTCTTGCCGGCAAGCTAGGGCAGCGCGTGGCGGGCGAAAATATCACCGCTCTGGATGACGGCGTGCGCCCGGGCGGATTCGGGTCGCGGCCCTTTGATGACGAGGGGATTCCTGCCAGCATCACGCCGGTCATCCGCAAGGGCGTCCTGGAAAATTATCTGCTCAATGCCTATACCGCCCGCAAACTCAATCTGAAAACCACAGGCAATGCTGCGCGTGGCGTGGCGGGGCCTCCTGCCGTGGGCGCCAAAAATTTCTATCTTGAACCCGGCCAGTATACGGCCGAGGAGATGCTGCGCTCCGTCAAAGCGGGGCTTTACGTCACCGAACTAATCGGCTTTGGAGTTAACATCGTCACCGGCGATTATTCGCGCGGAGCCGCTGGCATGTGGATCGAAAATGGAGAGTTGGCCTATCCGGTGGAGGAAGTCACTATTGCCGGCAGTCTGCCAGAGATGCTAAACCATATCGCTCTGATCGGGTCGGATCTCGAATTTCGCAGCGCGCTCGCCTCACCCTCGCTTTTGATCGAAGGGCTTACCGTGGCAGGAGTATGAACGCTTGTCGTCGAGGAAATGGTTTGCGCTTTCCGTCATCGTGCTGGCTATTGTCGTAGCCATTTACGTATGGGCCCAGCATCGCCATGCCCGGCCCGCGCCCCTTGCCCGTCATCCCATGAGCGCAGCGGAAAAAGACTATCTCAAGCAGATTGAAGTGCTCGATCCGAAGATGAGCGCGGCTTCAAATTTCCTGGGCGACACGCTCTACTACTTTGAGGGTCAACTGGTGAACAAAGGGTCTCACGATGTCCGTGAGTTGGACTTGAACCTGACCTTTATGGATCCCTTTGGGCAAGTGGTATTGCGGGAAACGGAGCATCCAATCACTCCGAAAATGCCTCCCCTCAAAGCAGGCCAGACGCAACCTTTACACTTCACCTTCGAACACCTTCCCGCGGAATGGAACGAAGGTCCTCCCCAAATTACCCCTACCTACGTGAGCTTCTGATTGCAGGTTTCGCCCTGAATATCATTGAACCTTTACCGATCGTTCCATTGCGGCGAGCGTTTTTCAAGAAAGGCCCGCAGACCTTCACGAAAATCGGCGGTCGAGCGGATGCGAGCGCTGGTCTGAACGGCGATTTCCAGCTCACGGTCCAGCTCTTCGCGTGAGAAATCAGAGATCAACCGCTTGGTAAAGCGCAGGCTGGTGGGGCTTGCGGCTAGTAACTGGCCCGCCAGTTCGCGCGCTCGATCAGCAAGCTTTTCCGAGGCGACGACCTCATTCACTAATCCGAGCCGCAGGGCTTCTTCCGCCCCCAGAATTCGGCCGCTCAGCAGTAAATCGCGCGCGCGTTTTTCTCCGATCTGGCGGATGAGAAACAGGGTGACAAACGCCGGCATAAAGCCGACTCGAACCTCGGTATAACCGAACTTCGCTTCGGGGACGGCGAGCGTAAAATCGCCGAGCATTGCAAGCCCGCAGCCGCCGGCAACCGCATGGCCATTGACTGCGGCAATGAGAGGCTTCGGGAAATCATAAACATGACGGAATAAATCCGCAATTCGGCGCGAATCGGCCAGGGCTTCCTCGGAAGGAGTCGTTGCGGCTGAACTCGATTTCGCGCCGGACTGCGTGGCCATGCTTTCGAGCGCCGCCAGGTCCATTCCGGCGCAAAACGACTTCCCTGTTCCGGTCACGATCGCCACGCGCGCCGAACTCCTCTCGATTTCATCAAGAGCGGCATGCAATTCAGCCATCATCTCCGGGGAGAGCGCGTTGCGCTTCTCGGGCCGGTTCAGCGTAAGGGTGGCGATCCGGTCATCATGATCGAGCCGGAGCGTGTGATACGTCGTCATCTTTGCAGGCTTAAAAGAATGGATGCAAGAGTCTGTGGCGCTGTTTACGAATTCGCGTACTTGCGGCTAATTTCCTTGGCCGCTTCAATGGCGGAGAGCATAGCCCAGGGCTCAATGCCTGTTGAAGCGCCCTTCGCGGCCAGAGTTGGAACCACCACTTCCGTCGGAAGATTCCCCACCAGTGCATCGCCGGCAAATGGGCACCCACCCAGACCGGTGAGCGCGCCATCAAAGCGCCGGCAACCAGCCTCAAAAGCCGCCAAGACCTTTTCAGCGGCATTTTCAGGCCGGCTGTGCAGGTGCACTCCCAACTCGATCTCCGGCGCGCTTTCTCGAGCCGCGCGAAAAAGCTGGGAAACTTCTTCCGGTTGAGCCACCCCGACCGTATCCGCCAGCGAGACAGATTTCACCCCAATGCCTTTCAGCCATTCAAGCGCATCAACGGTCACTTCCGGGCTCCACGGCTCTCCGAAGGGATTGCCAAAGGCCATCGAAATGTAGACCACCAGATTCAGACCCGCGGCTCTCGCAGCCTGCTCCAATTTCTTCACCAGCGCTCGCGATTCCGACTGCGACATATTCGCGTTCTGCCTGCGAAAATTCGCCGACACGGAGTACGGGTAACCCAGGGTCTTCACCCCCGGCGCCGCCAGCGCGCGCTCAAGCCCCTGCTCGTTCACAATAATGCCGATGATCTCCACGCCTCGCGCGACCTCTTTCCCCTCAAAAGATGCGCCGGCATGACCGTTGCTGCGAGGTGAAAGCAAGCCCAGAGCTTTCAATTCCTGGAGGACTTTCTCGCTGTCTCCCATTTGCGGAACGTACTTCGGCGCCACAAAGCTGACGGCGTCGAGGTGCCGAAATCCAGCCTCGATGAGCTTCCGCAGATAAGCCACCTTAGCCTCGGTGGGAATGATCCTCGGTAGTCCTTGCCAGGCATCCCGCGGGCATTCGATGATTTTCACTTGTTCCATGGCACCACGACTGTATGAATGAATTTTATTCCCGCGTTCGGGTTCCCGCTCATTCCTCATCCTTCATCTGCTCGATCAGGTAATTCTCCAGGCCAACGTCTTTAATGATGCCCAGTTGCGATTCCAGAAAGTCAACGTGCTCTTCCTCATCCTCAAGCAGTTCCTTCAGCAACTCCGCGGATGAATGATCGCCCGCCTTCTGGCATTGGGCCACGGCCTGGTTGTAAGCGGCGACGGCGCTCAGTTCGAGCTCCAGATCGTTTTCAAGCTGCTGCTTCACGTTTTTGCCGATATTCAGTTTCGGAAGATCCGCCATGTTGGGCATCCCTTCGAGAAACAGCATCCGCTCGATGAGCTTTTCCGCATGCTTCATCTCCCCAATCGCCTGCTTCTTAATGAGATCGCTCAAGTGCTTGTAACCCCAGTTTTCGCACATTTCCGCATGCACAAAATACTGGCTGATCGCACCCAGTTCTTCTTTCAACATCTCGGCCAATTTGTCGAGGACTTCCGGTTTCCCTTTCACCGTTCGCTTCTCCTTTTTGATGGAATTCGTCCTGTTTGAGGACGCGTGCAGGAAGGCTAATTCCTTTCGCGCGCTCTTTCGGCGCTCGCTCGAAAATCATTCGTGCCCGTCATTCCCGAGCAAGCGGGAATCCATGGGCCAGCCCCCGCTTGCGCGCGGAGAACATCCGCGCGACTTTCATCCCTTGGGTAAGCCGCCGGCCCATATTGCGCTCAGGACTCAAATCAACTTCCGCGATTCACTTTTGTCTCTTCTTTCTTTTCGCTTACATGAGCGATCAAGTCGCGTACACTATGCGCAAGCTGGGCTACTTCGCCTTTGCCTTGCACGTCAAATTCGATCTCGTAATTACCGGCGGCCGCGTGGTCCACAGCCGCCTTCAGGTCCATCAAAGGCTTGACAACTTGATGAGGCAGAATGATGCTGACCAGAATGCTCAACAGGATCACCAGCACTGAGACGATGACGAGCACCCATTCAGCCTGCTCCCACAGGTGGCGGGCTTTCTGATGATCCTGGCGCACACGGGCCCAGCTATCGCGCTCAAGCTGCGACGAAAGTTTTAAGATAGCATCACTCGAGGCCTGGAGGTCATCGGTAGCCTGGCGCAAAACCGGATCGCCCGCCGCCAGCGCCGCCCCGACCTGGTTATCAAAAGACCCGATCTGGGTTCGCAGGTCTTCCAACAACTGAGCCCGGCTTACTCTGCGGGACTGCTTCAGAAGGTCATTCAGATTTTGCTCGTAGGCTCGCACCGCGTCCTGCAGGCGCCGGGTGGGCGATTCCCGGCTATTGCCCACGCGCTGCACGGCCTGGTTCAGCCGCTGACGGTAAATTTGAAGCTGCCGTTCAATCTCATCAACCGATTGTCTCTCAGTCGGCTGAAGCTGCTGGCACTGCTTCAGCGTTTGCTCCATCGAGTCCAAAGCATCATGACTGGCCCTCAGGTCGTCAGGGTCGTGCAAAAGAAAGTAGTTAAGCTCCATCCGCCGGGCATTAAGCATGGCGATGGAAAGATTCTCTGCCAGGGTCGCCACCTGAGCGTCCGTGCTGACAATTCGGTCCACAATCCGGCTCATGGCAAACAGATAGTACACCGCCAGCAGAATGATCGGGGCCAGGATGAGCCGGACAATGCCCAGGCTATAGGCAACCCTGCGCCTGAGCGACGTGCCGGGGGTGAAGACCTTAAGCGGCGCAGGAACGTGCCAGTTGATGCGATGCAGGCTCCCTGCCCCCAAATGGACGTGATGACTGCCTTTCGACATAGCTCCTGCTTACGAGGGTTTCAAAGATATTATCCTACAATCGCATGCGTTAATACGAAACCAATCGCAACTCGCTTAAACATCCGTTTCATCCGAAAGACTGTTGTTTCTCAAGCCGATGGTTCGATGGGGAATCCAAGCTCGCATCTTATTCGTCTCATAGGAGTAAAGCGAGGGAACTTTTCCGGGTCAACTGACGTATCATAGAGCGAACGGAATTCAAGCAGAGCGGAGGTCATAGTTATGTATTGCCCTCAGTGTGGAAAAGAGCAACCGGACGAGATAAGTTTCTGCTGCCAGTGCGGAGCTGCCGTTCGCGGCGGCCCTCGGGCCAACAAAAAATTGACACTTGCCGCCGATGACAAGAAGATTGCCGGTGTCTGCGGCGGCTTCGCAAAATACCTCGATGTGGACGTCACCCTGGTGCGGCTGATTTGGGTAATGCTGGCCCTAGTCGGCGGATGGGGGCTGATCGGCTACGTGATCGCATGGCTCATCATGCCTTCGGAAAAGGCGGAGGAGAAATCAACCGCAACCGAAAACCGCCCTGTAACGGCCACGTAACCGCTCCGGACCTCCATGAGCGCCGTCACATCGCTTTTCCTGGGGCGCGTCTTAGCACCAGTCTTAAAGCTGGAGGCGCAAACAGAGTTGTGATCATGCTCATAAACAAGACGACCGCGTAGATGGCATCGGAGATGGTGTGCAGGTTCAGGCCGACGGCTGCCACGATCAGGCCCACCTCACCGCGCGGGACCATGCCGATGCCCACCCGCAGAGCATCCTTCCAGCCAAGCTGAGCCGCCCCAAGGCCGCATCCGATCATCTTGCTGATGATGGCCAGAACGGATATGACAACAATGATGGGCAGCAACCCGGGCGTCGCAAGACTCTTAATCTCAATCTGAACCCCCAGCATTACAAAGAAGAATGGAGCCAGAAACTCGTAAATCGGATGGGCGTTTTCCTGCAATTTCCATGCCTCACTATATTCCGCCAGCGCCAATCCCGCCAGAAATGCTCCGATAATTGCAGCCATGCCGATATAGACAAAAGCCAGTGACAGCCCCAGGCAGAGAATAATGGAAAGAATGAAGGCCGCATTCTGCATGCGAACTTTAGCAATGACGGGCCCTGCGCGGCCCACCACCCTCGGACCCAACACAATGACCAGCAGCGAGAACAAGACAGCTTCCACGCTGACGGTGATCAGCGAAGCATAATGGATTTTCCCCGTCGAGAGGCTGCTGACCACGGCAAGCACAATCATGCCAAGGATGTCATCGAGCACGGCTGCGGCCAAGATAACGCGCGCGGCTCGCGTCTGGAGAACCCCCAGGTCAGCCAGCACGCGGGCCGTGATGCCCACGCTGGTGGCAACCATGGCCGCCCCGACAAAAATCGATTCAACCAGGATATGGTGGATGGCCCGCACATACAGAAAGCCCAGGATAAACGGGATTGCGACGCCTGATGTGGCAACCAGAGTCGCCGTTCCGCCCACCTTCATCAGGTCGCGCGGTTTGGTCTCAAGCCCTACCACAAAGAGCAGGAAGATGGCCCCCACTTCCGCCACGCCCAGGTTAAACTCATCCGGATGGACAAGGCCGAGGAGAGAAGGCCCCAGGAGCATGCCGGCAATGATTTCGCCGATCACGGTAGGCTGGCGGAGCCGTTCAAAGATTTCCGCCAGAAGCTTGGCTCCCGCGAACATCACAAAGAGCTCGAACAGCAATTTTCCCGAATGCGCCATCAGAGAAAACCTTATTGAGGGTTACATAGCAAGGCGACCGCTGTAGAATAAAGTTGTGTATTATCTCATCGGAATCGCAATGACCCGTAATCCTTGGATGTCTGATCGAGCCGACTGGATTTGGAACTATGCCAGTTCACCCATCGTACCTTGTTGGTGGGAAGAGAGAAGTCCGCTTTCCCCCCGAAACAATACGAAAAGTGAGGACCTCTAAATGAGCACAACACCAACACCAACTCCACCCTCGGCTCCTCCCGCTCCCGGGCGATCTTCCAATCAGGCCATTCTAATTGCCTTGCTGATTATTGTTCTGATCGTCGTGGTAGGAGTTTTAGCCATCTTTATCGGCCTCCGAACGATTTTGCACAACATCGCAATCCACGAGCAGAAAACCGCATCCGGCGGCAACGAAGTCTCCATCAATACGCCTGTGGGCGACATTCGGATTCATCAAGGCGCCGCGGTAGACGCCGCCATGCTGGGCCTGCCGCTTTACCCCGGCGCTCATCGCGTCGAAGACGATCATGATTCCGCCCATGTCCGGATGAATTTTCCCGGAGAGCAAAGCCTTAATGTGCTCGCCGCCAAGTTTGAAACCTCAGACCCCATTGCAAAGGTGAGAACCTTTTATCAGGATCAGTGGAACAGCCAGATGACCCGTTTCACTGAAAAAAACTCCGATGGAAGCATGGTTTTTGAGATCAAGCAAGGCAACCAGGAAAAAATCGTCGTCTTAAAGAAGGCAGGCGATGGAACACGCATCAGCATGGTTCGCATTCTGCACGGCGCTGAGGAAGCCAACTGATCTCAAATCTATGAATGACGAAACCGGGCTTCACCCAGAGGATCAAGAGCTTCCGGTCGCTGAGGGGTCGGAATCCCCCTTATTTTCGCCTCCGCCCGAAAGCCCGGGAATCACGCAGCGCATCTTCCGCAATGCCGAAGGTCTTCGCGCCGGCTGGCGGCTGGTGGTTTTCCTGGCGATCTTCGCAATCTGCGCCATCATTCTGGGCAGCTTTGTGCGCGCCTTTTTACAACTCTCTCCGAGGCATTTCACGCCGCGAGTTCTGATGGCGGGAGATGGAATCCTGGCCTTTGCTACGCTCATTGCAACCGCCATTATGGGGGTGATAGAGAAGCGCTCTTTCCCGGATTACGCCCTGCCCTGGCGTTCAGCGCTCGGTCTGAATTTCTGGTGTGGCGTTCTCTGGGGTTGGGTTGCATTGACCAGCCTGTTGCTCCTGATTCGATATTACCGGGGCTTTGATTTCGGAAATCTCGCCGTGTCTAACCCCGAGCGGGCGCTTATTCTGGCCGCGTTCTGGGCCATCAGCTTTTTTCTGGTTGGCTTTTTTGAAGAGTTCTTCTTTCGCGGATATGCCCTCTTCACCCTGACCACTGGCATGGGATTCTGGCCGGCGGCAGTTTTGCTTTCGCTTGCGTTCGGCGCCCTTCATTTGCGCAACCCGGGAGAGGATTGGGTCGGGGGGCTCTCAGCCGCGCTGATCGGCCTCTTTTTCTGCTTCACTGTGCGGCGCACCGGCAATCTGTGGTTCGCCATTGGCCTGCATGCCATGTGGGATTACTCGGAAACTTTTCTGTACGCGGTTCCCAACAGCGGCACGGTGGCCCAGGGACGGCTGCTGAACTCGTCGTTCCACGGACCTCAATGGCTCACCGGCGGATCGGTTGGCCCTGAAGGCAGCCTGTTCGTTTTTATTATCATCGTGAACCTGTTTCTGGTTTTTCACCTGCTCTACCCCCAAGCGCGCTTCCCAAGGCCCAAAGTTACTTCTTGCTGATCACCCTGGCCCCAAGCTCACCCTGCGCCAGGCGGATGGAAACGTCGCTGCCCACTGGGACTGTTGCCGCGTCGCGGACGATTCTTCCCGCTGCATCCCGGGTAATGGAATATCCGCGATTGAGAATCATCAAGGGGCTTCGCTCACGAAGGATTGCCTGAAGATGAGCCAAGCGATTTCGGCGCTCCACCAATGTGCGAGCAAACTCAGCGCTGAATCGCGACCGGATTTCCTGCAATCTGGCCCGTTTCAGGTCAAGTATTCGCCGAAAGTCCAGCCGCAGGACGCCCGCGGAAACGCGCAGCCAATGGGCCCGTTTTTCGTTCAGCCGCTCGCTCACGTTGCGCTCGATGGCCGCCAGAAGATCATCCAGGCGTTGTGCGCGCTCAGCCAGGCGGGCCGACATTGTTTGAAATCCGTGGTGCATCGTGAGTTCCGTCAGACGCTGGCGAAGTTCCGAGAATTTCAGGCTCATCAATTGCGACATGCGCCGCTCGCGGTTGCGAAGCTCAGCTTCAAGGTCTTCCCGCGGACGCACCACCACCTCCGCCGCAGAGGAAGGGGTTGGCGCGCGCAGGTCCGCCACGAAATCCGCGATGGTGAAGTCCGTCTCATGGCCCACCGCCGAAATAACCGGAACATTGGACGAAGCGATGGCGCGGGCGACAATCTCCTCATTAAACGCCCAGAGGTCTTCGAGCGATCCCCCGCCCCGCGCCGCAATCACCACATCGACAACCGCTCGCTGGCTGAAGTATCGAATGCCCTGCACAATCTCCTCCGCCGCTCCTTCGCCCTGCACGCGCACCGGATAGAGCGTAACATTCATATTGGGAAAACGGCGGCGTAGCACTCGCAGGATGTCCCGGATTACGGCGCCGTCCGGGGACGTCACCACCCCGATGGCGCGAGGCAGAAGAGGCAAAGGTTTTTTGCGCGAGGCTGCAAAAAGCCCCTCGGCGGCAAGCTTCTGTTTAAGCTGCTCAAACGCCAGTTGCAGCGCGCCGATGCCAGCAGGCTCCAGATATTCCGCCATGAGCTGGTATTCGCCCCGCGCCTCGTAAACACAGATGCGGCCGCGCGCAATCAGCGAAATGCCATCCTGCGGCTTGAACTTCAGGTAACGCGCCTGGTTGCGAAAGCAAACCACCCGAAGCTGAGCCGTTTCGTCCTTGAGCGTGAAATAGTAGTGGCCGGAGGCGGCCATGCGACAGTTGGAAACTTCTCCGGTCACCCACACGTCCAGAAATTTAGGCTCAATCAGGTTTCGGATGGCCTGCGTAAGGTCGGAGACGGTGTAAATCTTCCGTGAGATTTCAAAATTGAAAAGAGCCTGGCTCAGTGTACCCTCGCAAAAAGATAGCAGGCGGCAAGCAGTAGGCAGAATGCTGAAAGCTCGCTGGACATATTAGGCTACAATAGTAGCCCAATCCATGTCAAGCCCTCTTGCGCGGGCACAGCATCGCCGCCAGACCCATGCTCTCCCACGCTTGACCACAGCCCTTACGGGTTTTCGAGGACAGCTTCCGCGTCAATCGTGATTTCCACAATATTTCCCACCACCACGCCGCCCTTATCCAAGGAACTGTTCCAACTGACGCCGTAATCGCGGCGGTTGATGGCCGTTTCGGCAAAAAATCCCGCGCGCGTTTTGGGGCCTTTGTCCACGCCGTCTTCCCACCAGGGTGTTTGCCATTGCCCCAGGTAACGAACCTTGAGATCGACGTCGCGGGTTACGCCGCGAATCGTCAGTTTTCCTTTCAGGATATAATCGCTGTCGCCGATGACTTCAACCCGATCGCCGGTGAAGGTGATCTCAGGGTAATGTTCAACGTCCAGGAAGTCTGCGCTGCGCAAGTGCGCGTCCCGATCTGGCTCTCCGGTCCAAAGGGATCGGGCGTCAATCCGTACTTCCACACGGGAATCGCCGGGATTCTTCGGATCAAAGATCAGTTCTCCGTGCACGTTTTTGAAATGGCCGCGAACGTAGCACACCATCATGTGACGCGCGCAGAATTCCGCAGCCGTGTGTCCCGGCTCAAAAAACCACTTTGACATTTGGCGCCTCCCGTGAACTACCGCTACCGCCTGGTTAAAAACGAAATCAGCCAAAGAATGAACGTCAGCGCGACGCTCAGCACAAGGCAGGTGACGATGGGAAAATAAAAAGAACCATGCTTACCCCGATACGCAATGTCGCCGGGCAACTTGCCAAAGCCCAGAGTCGGAAACCTGACCCCTAACACGAGGATAAGCCCCGCGACAACGATAATAACCCCGAGGATGACCAGAAACCTGCCGAGTTGAAACCCTAAATCGCCCGGCATAAGCCTTGTCTCATGAAGATTTCTGAAAAACTTACCCAGCCTGTCATTCCGAGCAGGCAGAAAAACCAGTAATCAGTGAGAAGGTGTGAAAAAATGAGGGGGCGGTTGTCATCCTGAGCGATAGCGAAGGATCTCGCATTTTGTTTTCAGTACAATACCGGGATGCTTCACTGCGTTCAGCATGACAGATTCGATATTTTCACACCTTCTGACGAGTGATGAGCAAAAATTAATCCGAAGTTCTGTTTGCTCCTGCTCGTCACTCATCACCTTTCATTCATCACTGCCGTTCAGGATTCCTCGCGGATTCAATCCTGAGCAAAATACGGGGATTCTTCGCTACGCTCAGAATTAGACGGTTTGGCAACGTTTTTCAGTGACCGGTTGATCGCTCGTATCCGTTTAACAACGGCGGGAGTTGGCGTAAGTCGTCCAGCATCACGTCGGGCATGACATGGGCCAGCGTGGGGGACCCAATGCCATAAGTCACCCCGCAAGTCCACACTCCCGCGTTTCTTCCAGTCTGAACGTCCGTATCAGAATCCCCGACAATCAAAGTCTCGGCGGCTGAAATTCCCGTATCCTCCATCAGCCGGAATACGCCCACCGCATCGGGCTTTTTCCGGTCAAAGCTGTTTCCGCCGTAAACGAACGAAAAACAGGAATCAACGCCCAGCCCCGCCAGAATCTGGCGGCTGAAATTGACCGGTTTGTTGGTCAGCACCGCCAGTTCGCGCGCGCGGAGTTCATCCAGGGTCTCTCGAACGCCAGGGTACAGGACCGTATGGTCGAGCATATGTTGTCGATAATATTCCAGAAAGAAGGCCACTGCGTTCTCCAGGATATCTTCCGTCCCCTGCTCCCCCAGCGCCCGCCGCACCAGCATGACGATGCCTTGCCCCACATAGGAAGAGACCACTTTCGGCGGGAGAGGCTCCATCCCAAGCTCCCGGCGCGTCGCATTGACGCTCTGGACCAAATCCGCCTCACTGTCAATCAATGTTCCGTCGAGATCAAAGATCAACAACTTGATATCGTTCCATCGCTTGCGCTCCTGAATCATATTCGTTCCCATGATTCCATCTTAGCTTTGGGTTCGGAAAATAGATATACCTGTAGCGTCACCCTTCACGGCGGCATGACCTCTGAGTGCGCCGAAAGCCTGTAAAACTATTGAAAAATAAGCGGGGCCTGGCTGTAGCGATGTCCCGCGCGCCCGAGCAATTGAAAATAAAAACCAGCGGTGAGGACACCGCTGCTACAAGAGCGGTTTTCACACAGATTCATATAGCCCGTATCATCGGCATGAAGCGTAGCAGGCAGCGGGGAGCAATAACCAATGTTCCCACATTTTCACTTGCAGCCTTCGCCGGGAGTCGTCTAGAATCAAAAGTGCTCTGGTCTGTTTGACGCGGCTCAACCGGGGCCATTGGGCCTGTCAAGTTTCAGGACGATTTGTGCTACAGTCTTCCGAACGCACCTCACGAAAAAGTGGTCCCTCGTATGTGAACGCCATCCTTCCGAAAGCTGCTCAAGACTCAGCGGCCTGCCCGCTCTCAGTGCAGCGGCTTGTGGTGAGCGTCCTCCAGGATCAGAAGCACATCTGGCTATTTCCGGTTCGCCTTATCCGAGGACAGTCGTGGAAACCCGCGCTGATTTTCCTATTGATAACAGGGGCTTTGTTGACGCTGGACCCCTTTGATCCCTCCTATTTCCGTCATACAAATGCTTTTCATATGTTGAACCAGATAGTGAGCGGCCACAATGCCACCGTTGCCATGTGGTTCGTCATGCTTTCGGCGCTGGCTCTCGGCTTTATGCGCCACGACGAATATCTGAAAGGCACGTTTTTCTTCGCCTTTCAGGCGGTTTTGGATTCTGAAATACTAACCCAGACTCTTAAAGGCATTGACCGGCGTGTTCGCCCGCAGGATGTGCATCACTACCAGCACCTCTGGGATTCATGGTTTCAGGATAAAGGCGCCTGGTACAGCGGGCCGGGCAGCTTTCCTTCAGGCCACATGATTGCGGCCATCTCCATCGCTGCTGTTTTCGCAATTCGCTACCGCCATCACCGTTGGGCGCCGTGGGCGGCTTACACGGCGGCCGGCATCATTGGCGTCTCGCGGGTCACGCTTCTTTCCCACTTCCCTTCGGATGTTTTTGCAGGCGCCTTCCTGGGCTATGTGATTGTCCGCTACGTTGTTCTTCGCCCCCCTGACGCGCCGGCAGAGCGCGTGGATAAAATATCTGAGGACGAAGAGATGACTCGTGTGGGAGTCCTTACATGAGGATGCGTGGAGGAGCATGCGGCGCCCGGGTAGCCACGGATTCCCGCTTACACGGGAATGACACGCAGAACAACAGATGCGCGCGAGCGCGCGGAACGGCCCAGCGCGCAGAGAGCGTCAAGGCACAGTTGCAACCGCGCCCTGACGCCTGCCTACGAGGTTTTATGAACAATGCATGCTAGCTGGCCTGTGCTGACCTTGCGCCCCGCATGGCTTGAAGCTGATCCTGATAAACCTGATGCCATTCCGCGCGCTTTCCCTGAACGTATTTCCTGGCATCGGCAAGGGAATTGAAATCCCGAGTGCCCTTGATGGTATTGCAGGGCTGGCAAGCCGTTACCTGATTATCCGCCTTCAATGATCCGCCCTTCGCATAAGCATGGATATGATCAATAGTCATGATCATCCAATTTTCAAAACTCTCCAACCCGTCCAACCCGCAATACTGGCACTTATAGTGGTCTCTTTTAAAG
This sequence comes from Acidobacteriota bacterium, assembly GCA_902812415.1. Lineage (GTDB taxonomy): Bacteria > Acidobacteriota > Terriglobia > UBA7540 > UBA7540 > RH2-MAG17b. Next base: position 39,819 of record CADDZJ010000014.1, on the reverse strand, counting down.
ATCTTCATGGCTTCCTCGCGTGGTACACGCGGGACGTTCCCTGAAAAGAAGCGGTGAATTTTCTTAAGCGGCATAACTACCTCCTTAAGAGTCACAGCGGGAATTGCGCAGGCTATGGGCAAATAGCCTGAAAATGTCGAGGTTCTCTGCCCGCATGGCCTGCGATGTGCCCCTATCATAACGCCGAGGAATACGTTTGGGTAGCGCTGTCAAGGCTTTTCTGCAGGGAAAAGAGAACCCGACATCGCGCGGGTTGCAATCCGTTGAATTTCTGTTCTCAGAATCCGCCGCCTTGCGGGGCATAATAGATTAGATCTGGGCAGGGTTCTGTTATCCTCGATAAACGGGCCTTGGAACTTTTGGTGAAGGACGCAAATGCCAAACGAAGCCCTTCATCCTGCATCAACGTTTCGCCAGATTCTCCACGTCGATATGGACGCCTTCTACGTCTCGGTAGAAGAACTGGAAAACCCCTCGCTGCGCGGCAAGGCCGTGATCGTAGGCGGCGACCCCGACCGCCGCGGCGTTGTGGCGGCGGCAAGTTATGAGGCGCGCAAATTCGGCGTGCATTCAGCGCAGCCTTTGCACACCGCCAGGAGGCTTTGTCCGCACGCCATTTTTCTTCAGGGACACTACGAAAAGTACCGCGAATATTCGCGGGCCATTTACGCCATATTGGGCGAAATGACTCCGCTGGTGGAAATGGTGTCCGTGGACGAAGCCTACCTCGATATGACCGGCTGCGAGCGTCTGCACGGGCCGCTCCTGGCCGCGGCCGATTCGCTCGTCCGCAAAATCAAACAGCGCACCGGGTTGAATTGTTCTGTGGGAGCTTCAACCTCCTGCCTGGTCTCCAAAATCGCTTCCGATCAGGCCAAGCCCCACGGTCTGCTCTATGTTGTACCAGGATCCGAGGCGCAATTCCTGGCGCCGTTGCCCGTCCGGCGAATGCCCGGCATTGGCAGGGTAACGGAGCCCCGTTTGCGCGCTTTAGGCATTGAGACGATCGGAGACTTGCAGCGATTAAATCCTGAGGAATTAAAATCGCATTTCGGCCGCTTTGGAGAATGGCTTTATCTGAGGGCGAGAGGCAAGGATCTCAATGAGCGAATTGAGGCAAATGGCCCGCAATCGATTAGCCATGAGACCACGTTCGAGACAGATACCTGTGATCGGGAGGAACTGGAGCGCACTCTTTCCTATCTGGCGCAACGCGTGGGGCGCCGGCTGCGCGAGCATCAGATCTTCGCCCGCACGGTGGGTTTGAAGCTGCGATACGCAGATTTCCAGACGTTCACCCGCGACATTTCTCTGCGCGAGCCGACCAACGTTGATTCGGTGATTTATGAGCACGTGCGACATCTGTTTCACTGCACGTTCAATCCGCAATGGAAAGTCCGGCTCCTGGGCGTGCGCGTCTCAAAGCTCGAAACGACGGCTTTCCAAACGAGTCTGCTCGATGCCGCCCAGACAGCCAAAATCAGCCAGCTTCTTAAGGCGGCAGACCAGGTGCGTAAACGATATGGTTTTGATGCTCTCCAGATGGCGCGATCTCTCGATCCCAAAAAGAATTAAGGAGTGTTACAAACCATTGCAACGCTCAATCTGTCGCAGCGCTGCCCCCAACTACCCCGCCCTCAGCTCTCTCTAAAATCAACCATGTCGGTCATTCTCGCGAAAGTGGAAAACCATGGGCTAGTCTCCCTACTTCCCAGCCTCCGCGGAGGACAAACTTCCCGGAGGGTGACATCCGTGGCGATTTTTTGTATCAATGGGTGGGCCGCAGGCCCATGCGGACTCCTGGAAATGACAGACCGGATGAGTTTTCAGTGACTTGTTAGGAATCATGGCGTCCCCGACGGGATTTGAACCCGTGTTACCGCCGTGAAAGGGCGATGTCCTAGGCCGGGCTAGACGACGGGGACGATAAGGTTTAAGGCAAGCGGAGAAAAACGCGACAAGCAATGAACCGGATAAAACTTAACGCTGAAACAATAAAACTCATCGTAACAGTGCCTCTTTGAGACTGTCAATGCGCTTACATTCTCCGGTCCCGCGATTTTCCTAACCCATCTCGTCCAGAGCGGTGCAGCAAAAGTTGACTGATCAACCCGGTGCCTGCACCCTGGGCCGAAGTGCCGGGATTCTACCGCCTCGCGGAGTCTATCCCGGACGAAACCGAAGGACCCAGCCTCAGAATGAGAGGTAAAAGGGTTGGGCATGACATTCAAGCCCTGAGGCATGTCCTGCATTTCAGTTGCGCGCCACACTCCTTAGTTGAAAAAGTTGCTCCAACTCAAGCAACCCGATACAATCACGCTTTCGATTTAATTTTCTCACTTGAGAAGGAAACGGCATGACGGAATGGACTGAACCTCTAAAGATTCGCCCGGCGCGCGTGGATGACGCCAAGGAGATCGCCCGCATTTATAATCAGGGCGTGCAGGACCGCGTTGCGACTTTTGAAAATTCCTACGTCTCGCCGGAGGAACGTTATCTATGGCTTGTGGCCAGGCCTGAAAAATATCCGGTGCTCGTCGCGGAGGTCAAGCACTCGTTGCTGGGATGGGCCTCGCTTTCCCCCTACAGCCCCCGCGCATGCTACAACGGAATTGCCGAGCTCTCCATCTACATCGACCGAAGCGTCCGTGGGCATGGAATCGGGCAGGAACTCATGAAGGGGATGCAGAAGGCTGCCCATGAAAAGGGATACTACAAGCTCGTAGGCCGTATCATGGAGGCCAACGAACCTGGCCGCAAACTCTGTGAAGTAACCGGTTGGCGGGAAGTGGGCATCCATAAAAGACACGCCAAACTTGGCAACGACTGGCACGATTTGGTGTTAGTTGAGTATTTGATCCCTGAAAACCAGAAGTAAAAGCGCAACAGCGACTTTCAATCGAGCGGCGTGGATGCTAACGCACCAGCCGCACTTCCACCTGGCCTGTGGCTCCCCCAAAACTCCCCTGCGGGATCTTCAGCAATCCCTGACTGTATGTGAAAGCACACTGCGGCAGGCGTTTTCCATTGATCTCGACGCTGGCAGGCCGTTGAGCGCAATACGCTCCAAAATCTCCCGCCTCTTGAAGTTGAACCGCGACGCTTTGATCGTCTTGTTCCACGCGCACGATGGCTGCGGGTCCCAGATACTTGTTGAGAAGCCCCAAAACCGCCACGCCGTGGTCCACAGGAACCAGCGTGAAAAGGTCCGATCCGAAGTCACCAAGACTGAAAGGCATCCGGGGATGCCTGCCACTCAGAAGGAACACCCTGCCCGAACTACGCTGATAGACTGCCGTCTCCGCTCCTGTTAATCCATCCACATCGCCGGCCTGCAACTCCCCTGTCTCGCCTTTGGCGGCTTTATCCACATTGAACGCCGCCACCATTCCGGCTTTCATTCCCGGCCGGGTGATGGTTCCAAAGATTTTCAACGGCTTTGGCTCGATGGCTGTATTGGTCAGCAGTGAATCGCGCGTCGGCATCGAAGGCGCATCCAGCATCAGCAATCGGCCATCGGAAAGAACCAACGGCAGGAGTACCTCAGGACGTTCAGTTCCCGGCGCTCCGGTAATATAGACCGGCCCTCCGCTCATGGCGCGTCCAATCGCCTGATATTCCGCATCATTGCCGTCTGTTTGGAATTCATCCCAATCCGGGTAAGCAAAATTTGAGGTCCAGTAGGAATTGTAGGCGTTGTAAAACGTGTGATTCTTGATGTCTGCTGCATCGCGCGGGAAATAATCCTCGCTGTTGCGGGCGATATTGGAGTATCTCCAATTGAAGGCGTTTTCCAGCGACATGGCCATGCAGTTGATGACCTTCACTCCCTTCTCCGCCGCCGGATTGACCTCTACAGGAAAGGATTGAAGAGCGGCCTCCTGAAGATTCTTCTGCTCGCCCTCTGCGGAAACGAAGAGGGCGAGCAAACCATTCGTGAAAAGAGAATTGCTCGCCTGATTATCCACTTTCAGAAAGTCAATGCCTTCACTTTCAAGAAGGCGGTACCAATCGGCATAGAAACTCTCTCCCGCTCCATTGCGCGGATCGGGCAAGTACTGCCCTTGATCGCCAGCAAAAAGCCGATGGGATTTGCCAATGGACGAATTGGGGTCCACGCCCCGCCAGTACCCCTGAAAAGCGTGCCATACGCCGACGTGCGGAATGTGGTATTGGTCATGAATCGCGCGCACGACGCCCTGAAGACCCTGCGGAAACTTCTGGGCGTCTGCCGCGTAGCCGATGAGTTTCTGGTCATGTACCGAGAGCCAGCCATCGTCGATAATGACATAGCCCAGCGGCAATCCATGACTTTTGAGCGACTGAACGCTGGCCAGCAACTTTTGCGCGGTCACCTGCTGGTAATAGGCGTTCCAGGAGCACCAGCCGAGCGACCGGAAGATCTCCGGATAGGGTTTCTGCCACCGCAGCCGGCCGTAATAGCCATTTGCAGCAAAGGCGGCAGCATAGGCGTCCCGCGGCAACTGATAGGGATCGTTGCCCGCGGCATACGCAAAGAGTGGAATGCGACGCGGCGCGAATTTTGGATCGTGGCTTGAGAACGAAACGCCAAACTGGTCAAAATCCGAAACCTTCAGTCCACCCACCATGCCGCCGCCCGCAAGCGCCACGAGCAGGTGATAATCGCTGCCCTCCATCCGCTGCCATAACAAAAGCGTATTCTCCCCAGCTAACAGGCGAGGATCGGAGATAAAAGTAGGAGTCAGCCACCAGAGCTTCAACCGATGCAGCGCCATGCCGCGGGCAAAGTGATCGAGGTTCATCCCCAGGTGCACGCCATCTTCCGCATCAGGCGGCGGTCCGTTATAGTCGAGTGTGGCCACGAGCGCTTCAGGATGGCGGTAATGGCGCAATTCGAGCCTAGCCTGAAAAGGCGCTGGCGGGGTTGGCGGCATCCCAGGAAAAGAAATGGGCGAGAAGCGATAAGTTTTCAGGGAATAACTTCCGGCACTATCCGATCCTTGGGTCACCGATTCCCGCTTGAAGCCGCCAAAGAACGGATGTTGGTGAATCTTCACGTTCAGCCGGAATTGGCTTAATGCGACGCCCGAAGGCGTTTGAATCACAGGAGCGCCATTTTCTTCCTTGATAGCCCATTGTGATTCCGCTGACGCGCCCATCGCTGCAATCAGAATAAACCCCGTCATCAATGCGAAACGAATTCTCACCCATTCCTCCGTAAAGTAGGCTCCATGCGGAATGATATCTTAACACCGCCCAGCCGAAAGACCTGAGAAAGCAGCGATTATCGGCAGCGCCAAGCTCTCGTCGCACACCTTGCAATTTCCCTCGCAGGCCTCGCTTGCGGTCCTCCGCAAATGCTCTCCAAGTGCTTTTTATGCGGCTCTGTGATACTTTGGATTAGACCGTCATGGTCGAAGACCCGTGAGCCTCGCTCTTGACGCATAGCCTGTTGGGGTGCAAGCAGGGCAAGTGAGCCATCTGACGCGCGCGAAAAGCCCAAGAGCAAAGCTCCCGGCGCGTCAGAACGAAATCGATGATATCCGCTCCCGTTACGATTGGGAGCGGGGAGACACCGCGTTTGGCGTTCACAAAGGATCAAACTGGACGAGAGATTTATGATCTGGTGAGGGCGGACCTCGCCAAGGTAGAGGACGAATTCTGCCAGCAGAGTGTTTCGAGCGTCCGGCCCATCACCGAAATTGGTCAGTATTTACAGGTGAGCGGCGGCAAGCGCTTGAGACCGGCGCTTCTCCTGCTCTCCGCCAAGATGTGCGGCTACGAAGGCCATTCGGCTATTCGCCTGGGCGCGGTCATGGAGTTGATTCATACCGCTACGCTCATTCACGACGACGTGATTGATGAGGCCGAAACCCGCCGGGGCCATCCCTCCACCAATTCGCGTTGGGGCAATCATACCAGCGTCCTTGCAGGCGACTGGCTCTATATGCAAGCGTTCAACATTGCCCTCGCTGAGCGCAATTTCAAGATTTTGGACATCCTGATCGGTCTTACGCAGGTCATGGTGGAAGGTGAACTCTTGCAGCTCAGCCAGCTCAAGCGGATGGAGATCGGCGAAGATGATTATCTGGAGCTGGTTTATCGTAAGACAGCCTGCCTGTTTTCTGCTTGCCTGCGCCTAGGCGCTCTTTTGGGCAAAGTCAGCGAGGAGAGCGAGCTCAAATTAGCTTCTTACGGCACCAACCTGGGATTGGCGTTTCAGGTGATTGATGATCTGCTGGATTTCACTTCCTCGGAGGAAACTCTGGGGAAGCCCATCGGCAGCGATCTGCGAGAAGGCAAGATCACGCTCCCGCTGATCTATCTTTTGCCGAAGTGCCGCCCCGAAGAAGCTCAGAAGATTGCCCGTGTGCTTCAGGAGGGCGGGTTTCACTCCATCCAGTTTGAAGAGATTCTGGAATTGATCGAGCGCTACGACATTTTGCAGGCCGCCCGGCGCAAGGCGCAGTATTTCGCGGAACTGGCAGGACGCTCCCTGGATGGCATTCCGGAGTCTCCTTATCGGGACGCCCTCCGATCATTGGCTGATTTTATCGTTGAACGGCAGTATTAGCCTCGCACATCGAACTCTGTCTTCGCAATTTTTCCGCCATACAAAGCTCATCTCTCCGCATGAAGTCACACCGAGAAATCGAAGTCAAATTGCGTGTTTCAAATCCCCGAAAGCTCAAGCAAAGGCTTAAGAAACTGGGCTTTAGGCCAATCACGCCGCGTCTCCGGGAGCATAACTCTCTCTTTGATTTTCCTGATGGCCGGCTCGCCCGAGGCCATCAGGCGCTGCGCTTACGGAGCATTGGGAACGAAAGCTTTCTGACGCTCAAAGGCCCGCCGCAGGCATCCACACGCTACAAGATGCGATGCGAGATTGAGACGCGCATTCAGGAACCGCAGATCTTTCGGAAAATCTTTCATGAACTGGGTTTGCAGGAAACCTTTCAATACAGGAAACGCCGCACCGCGTATGCCACGGATAAATCGAAGCCTGGCAAAACGGGCCTGCTGCTTTATGATGAGACGCCCGTAGGGAAATTTGTGGAGCTTGAGGGGCCGCCGCATTGGATTGATCGCACCGCCCGCGCACTAGGCTACCGCCCTGAAGACTACATCACGGCAAGCTATGTGGCTCTTTACCGCCCGGGAGGCTCGCCGTCCAGGCGGGGTTCTGAACCACCAAAGAACTCAAGAAAACGGTAGCATCTCAGTTTGATTTTGTGGCGGCGAGTTCACCTCACCAGATAGCTGGCAAGGAAATATCTTGATTCGATCTGAAGCGGCATGCAGTATAATAAGCAAAGGTGCCGAAAGCTTTAAGCCGCCGGGCCGGGAGGTACGCGATGGACGGCCTATTTGAACCCACACATCTTATCTTCATTCTGGTCATCGTTTTGATCATTTTTGGACCTGGCAAGTTACCGGAATTTGGAAAGGGGCTAGGCAAAGGAATCCGCGAATTTAAGGATGCTATTCGCGGCGGTTTCGGTGGGGATACCGAAAAGCCAGCCGAACAAAAGAAAGCCTAGCTTGCTTCTCACTCAACTTCATAGTAAACTGATGGCGCCGAAAGATTAAAGCTGACGGCCCAGGAGGAACGCTGATGGACGGTTTGTTTCAGCCCACGCATCTCTTGTTTATTTTGCTTATCGTGCTGATTATTTTCGGCCCTGGCAAATTACCGGAGCTTGGCAAGGGATTAGGCAAAGGAATCCGCGAGTTCAAGGATGCTATTCGCGGAGGAATAGGCGCGGATAATAGTAAAGGCCCCGAGCAAAAGAATACTCAAGCCCCTTAGACCTCAAACCCACTCCAGGGTCTAATTGAAAATCCTGAGAAGAGTTGTGTCAACAGGTTGCAAAATCCTGCCGAAGGATTACACAGCAGTGAATATTTTGACGATCTGTAGTGCCTTCTGTGGGTTGCAATGCGCTTTGTGGGCTTGATCTTTCCCGAGTGTCAGTTAACGGCGTGTAAATCCACCGTCGTAACCCTCAAAAAAACCTTCATTCCTCGGTAGCTCAATGGTAGAGCATTCGGCTGTTAACCGAAGGGTTGCAGGTTCGAGTCCTGCCCGAGGAGCCAACCTTTTCAATAAGTTGCAGGCAATCTCGAAACCCGCAAGTACAAGTTAGGTACAAGTTATCGGGTCCGCTTTCCAAGCAGCGCCTTGACAACGGCGCTGTTGGCCTCGCGGTGCGCGGGCCCGACGTCCGGTTCAATGCCGTAAATTTCTAGGGTTGTTTTCAAGTTGGAATGCCGCATCAACTCTTTCTGAATCTCAGCAGCGGCCCCAAGTCTTTTTAGCCACGCGCGGTAACTGTGGCGGAAAGTGTGCCATCCGACTTTGCCGATTCCGGCCCTGGTAGCGGCAGGCTGAATATGGTCTTTCAGAATCATTCCCTGCCAACGTGGCCGACCAGCATCACCGGCAAACACAAAATCGGAGTCGCTCGTGTAGAAGGCCTGTCTGCGCCAGTCCAATAAGGCGGTGGCCATATCGGGGTCCAGAGGCAGCGGTTTGGCCGAAGCCTCAGTCTTGGTTTCGTCGACGCGGCCCGCCACCACGCTGCGTCTCACAAGAATTGTCAGATTGTCCCAATCCACATCACACCACTTCAAGCCCATTACTTCGCTCGCACGAAGTCCCAGGCAGGCGGCGACCACGACCATCATTCGGTACGGCTCGTGTAACTCTTGAAGTATCGCTTGGAATTCCTGCGGCGAGAGGACGCGCGGTACCCTCAGCCGTCGGTTGCTCTGCCGCACAAGCTCAATGGGATTGCTGTCAATCATCTTCCAGCGGCGGGCCCACTGAAAAAGCAGGTGCATGGCATTTCGGATATGGCCCTTGGTCTTTGGTGCAAGGGGTAAGGCCTTGAGCCAATCCAGCACTGGCATCGGATCAATGTACTCCAACAGGAAGTCGCCCCACTGTGGCCGAATGTAGCGGTTGAAGTACGTCCGATATTCAGCTTGGGTTTGGAATCGGCGACCGTTCGGCAACTCTTCTTGCAAAAAGCGGTCGATTAGTGCGCCGACTGTTTCAGCGTAGTTCTGAGAATTGACCTTGACGCGGAGGCGTTCGACAGCTCGTTCCGCGTCAGCTCGGGTTGGGTATTTTTCGACTGTTCCGATCAACACTGATTTCGGTTTTCCGTTCTCCATCCAGCGGAACTGCCATACATCTGGCCCCTGCGTTCGCTCCCGGATGGTCAACGTTCCATACTGATATCGCGCCGTCATGGTTTCTCCTTTTCAAAATGAAGTTTCCATGCGGCACGGTTGGCGGCCTGATTGTAACCTTGAATTGATCCAGGCGTCTAGCGCCGTTGCGCGATACCGCCAGAACTTGCCAACCTTTAGCGCCGGCACTTCGCCGCGCTTGGCCATCCGTTCCAGGACCTTGGGATGGATTTTCAGAACCTCGGAGGCCTCCTTGCTCGTGAGGAGTCTTTCGATTCCGTGTGACGAACCATTCGTAGGGCTTCCGGCCGGCACCAGAGGTGGCGAACCCGGAGATTTTTGCAAACCCCGATTCTCGGATTGATTTTGTGCGGCTGTGCTCAGTCTCGCCATACGGATGGTGCTCATTTGTTTCCTCTCAAAGCCCTGATATTCGTTCAAGGGCGTCACGAAAATCGTCCGACGGAACGCGATTTCTGTCAAAATTTTGGAGTGTTGGCGTGAAAGTCATTGCGGAGGCTGAACTTAGAGGTACTTTATCCCAGGCTGAGAAACAGCGTGCCAGCCCAACAAAATATCACTCCAGGTCGCGCCGCGGGCGCAGGGATTGAGCGGTCTCGGTCTGTGCTTATCGGGACTCGACCAGGGGTTTTGTCAACGCCAGATTTTGTTGCATAGGAAGCAATCCATGGTCATTACGGAACATGAAATAAGCGATCAGCACCAATCGCGGGGAGAGCGATTCTTTGTTGTGACCGGCGGGCCCGGTTCAAGAAAGAGGACCCTCATGGATGCGCTTGAGCAGGCAGGATTCGCCCGATCCGAGAAAGCTGGACGAGGTGTCGTTCAGGACCATGTAGCTGTCGGAGGTCATTCGCTGCCATGGGCGGACCAGATCGCCTTTGCTGAACTGATGCTCTCTTGCGAGATGCGCTCGTACCACCTGGCCCGGTACGTTTCGCGGCCAGTGTTCTTCGATCGCGGTGTTCCCGATGTACTGGGGTATTTGCGGCTGATCAACCAGCCGGTTCCGGCGCATGTGGACAAGGCTGCGCAGATGTTCCGCTACAACCGGCGGGTTTTTGTCGCTCCACCCTGGCCGAGACATCTTCGGGCAAGACCGCGAGCGCAAACAGGACTTCGCCGAGGCCGTGCGTCCTTATGACGTTATGATCGCGACGTACTCAGATTATGGATATCAGCTCATCGAAATTCCGCGTGCCGCGGTTGAGGAGCGCGTCGATCTTGTTCTTTCTAACTCTACCATCGCCAGACCGCAAGGAACCCGTTGATTTGCAGTGGGCGGGGTCGGGAAAGTTGTAGTTCAGGCGGCCCCACTCAGAATGCGAATGCGTCAGGTAAAATTCCAGAAAGATCTCCGCGCCGTCAACCGTGTACCGAAGATAGGAATCCCGCTCCTCGTGTTGGGGCTTCTCTCTTCTCTGGATGATTGCAGGCGACGAGCGGCTGCGAGATGCCTTCTATCGATTCATTCTGAACGCCTACCTCGTCGAAATCCTTATCGTGGGCGTTGAAGTCTTCCTCGGAATTGTGCTGTTAGGCGGCCGCAATCGTGAATGAGCGTACAGCGGGGCAAGGGATGCAGGCGCCCTTCTCAGTTTGCGTTGACGGGAGCGACGCAATCAGGCGTGTCATTTTCGGGCTTGTTGACCATTGCCGAGACTTGGTACCGCCTCATGAGTGCCGGGTCAAACGGCGCCAGCAAATCTATCAGTCTCGAAGTCTCAGACGGCGGCGAGGCAAGCCACATTTCGTAATGCGCAGGCGGAAGAATAACGGGCATTCGGTCATGAAGGTCGGCGACCAAGCTGTTTGCACTGGTGGTGAGGATCGTACACGATTCAACCGGCGCGCCGTCTGGTGGTTCCCAACGGTCCCAGAGTCCGGCGAACGCAAACAGGCCATCGTCTTTCATGCCGAAGTGAAATGGCCGCTTTCTCCCGCCGGCTTTCATCCATTCGTAAAACCCGTCACTTGGGATGAGGCAGCGACGCCCAGCAAATGAGCCCCTGAAGGCCTGCTTCTGCAACACAGTTTCGCTGCGGGCATTTATCATCCTGGACCCAATCGAGGCATCTTTCGCCCAGCACGGCACCAGACCCCATCGGACGAGGCTCACTGTCCGCCGGCCGTCTTGTTGACGAATAATAGGAACTGGCTGCGTGGGCGCAATGTTGTACCGCGGGCGCAGTTCTTCCGTTTGTTCCGCCTCGAACCGCTCTTCGATTCGCTCGACCGCTGAAAGTCTGTAGCGACCGCACATGATGCTGATCTTACTGAGATACCGGCCGGCAGTCTAGGAGTCATGCCGGTCGGAGGGCCAGTCTAAGAGGGGCGTCGTCGCTTGTGGAACCCCCGCGCTCTCTCCAATCACAAAGTAGCCCGGAGTAAATCGATGGTCCAACACTGGGCCGCGAGTCGGGCCATCGCGGGGGACATCGAACTGAATGCTGGCCATTGAAGAGAATCCTAGACGTTAAGCGGCTGGTCAGCACGACACCGATTCACAGTCGACCTGCTCATGACGTACCCCCATCCAGTGGCTGAACGGTTCCCGCAGCCAGCACTCTGCCAACGTGTACGGCGAATGGGCGCATGCCTGAAAGGCGGTAATGTCTGCCTGAGGAGTTCGTAGGCATACGGCTGAATGTCAACTCGGAAAAGGGCAAAGCAGAATGCGACGCCTCGGACCACAGCTTACCTGCTCATCCGCCCCACCGCCGTTCAACGGAGTCTTGCCGCTCAACCTCCCAGAAACCGTTTCTCAGTCGATTGACACTTGAATGATTCGGGGTTCTCAGTGTAAATTCGTTGCATCATGAGCGGCCGACACGGGAGACGGTTGCTCCGAATTTTCTGTATCGCGGGCGGGGCGATCGTCGTCTGCCTTGCCGTCTTCGTCCTCTACATCCTCGGATACATCCACTGGCGACCTCCGAATTTTGCGGTGCTAACCTCGCGCAATCCGCAAAGGCTGCTCGACCAGGCTGACTATCTGGCTTCGCTGGACAACTGGGAGAAGGCGCAGCCGTATTTTGCCAAGTCTGAACGCCTGTTCGCGGCACGGGGCGATCAGAGGGACGCGCTGTACTGCCGCATCAGTTGCGTCGAGGCCGATGTCGAAAAGAGTTCTTACACTAAAGCCGCGCAATACCTGGCCACGCAGTTAAGAAATCCCCTGGTTCAGAATGATCCCCGGCTTAAACTGCGCTGCCTCACGGTTAAGGGGATTATCGATCTCAATACGAACACCGTTGACGCAGAGCGCGACTGGACTGAGGCGCTGAAAGTCGCACAATCTCTCCATGACACGGTCTGGCAGACGCGGGCGACGGGATGGCTCGGCATTCTGGACTTTGTAAACGGCAAAGGCAACGGCGCTGGGAAGAAGGTTTTGGGCGCGCTCACGGAATCCGCCTTGCACCATGATATCGGCGGGGAGGATATCTTTTTGACGTATCTCTCCGATGGTCTCACACAAGACGGCATGGCGACGAAGGGCCTTACCGCTGCAAATCGAGCCATCGCGCTCATGAAATCGAATCCTGACGCGCCCTACCCGTACCGTGCGTACATCGCCAAAGTCGGGGCACTGAGCGCGCTTGGTAGATACGATGAGGCGCGAACGCTCATATCACGCGCGCTGGCACACGCGCGGCGAGCGGGAATCCTCGGCGCTGAGGCTGACCTTTCGCGGGAGGCGGGCGAGCTTGAGGAAAGAGCGGGAAACCCTACTGGAGCCAAAAAATACTTTCAGCAGACTGCCGAAATCGCGGCGCAAGCCAATTTGCCACGAATCGTTGGCGACGCGATGTTCAGGCTGACCGACCTCTACCGCAAAGAAGGGAATATTCCGCAGGCTGAACAATGCATCGAAAAGGGAATTGCCGCCGTCCGCCAGGTGGAAGCGCCGTATGAGCTTCCGCACTACCTGGCCGTCGAAGCGGAATTGAAAGAGACAAATGGGGATTACAAGGAAGCCGACGCGCTCTTTTCGGAGGCCGCTGACCTGGTGGATGCAATGCTCATCAACGTACCGACTCCCACACTCGAGAGTGCGCTTGTGGGGACGATGAGTGAAATCTACACGGGGCACTTCCAACTGGCTGTGTCCGCCCTAAACGATGACGACGAGGCCTTCCAAATCGTGGAACGCGCGCGGGGCCGCGGCATGGCGGATGGGGTTCGGGACCACCGCGAACTCAGGGCTGAGGCTGTGAGCGATACAGATCCTGCCGAGGCGGAGATTACCGATCTGCAGCGTCAGTTGCGCGAACACGAAACGAGTGCCGAGCGTGCCCGGCTGTTAGCAGACCTTGATGAAGCGGAGACGAAGTTCGCCAAATCGGAATACGAGCACGCGCAGTTCAGAAGACTGGTTCCGCTCCGGCCCATCTCGCTCGAAATGCTACAGCAGAGCCTGGATCCTGATGAAGCCGTGCTCGAATACGTGCTGAGCGACCCGCGCTCATTTTGCCTCGTCATCACGCGCAACACAGCCCGTGTGGTGATTCTGGCCGGCCGGAGTCAAATTGAAAGCATTATTAAGCAATACCTGGCTGAGGTCGAGGCGAAGCGGCCGGCGGACGCGCTAGCAAAGGAGCTATATAGCCAGGTCTTGCGCGCTTGCCTCACTCGCCTTACCGAGCATCGCCTGGTCGTCATTCCTGACGGCAAGCTGAACCAAGTCCCGTTCAGCGCCCTCATGGACCCAGCCGGGCGATACGTGGCGGAAACCCATGTCGTCAGTGTGGCACCGTCTGCAACCGTGCTTTACATGTTGCGGTATAAAGTTCGCCCGGAGGCAAAATACGCTTTTCTGGGCGTGGGGTATACCGCCGCCACGCCGGGCAGGTCGAGCCACGGCGTCACCGGCGAGCTCGCGGACGTAGTGAGGGGAGTGTTCGATCTGAGCAATCCGAACATCGCTCCGCTCGCTTACGCCGGCGAAGAAGTTAAGGCAGCAGCGAATGCCGTCGGCCCGCGTAGCGTCGTGCTTTTGGGCAAGGATGCGACGGAAGAGAAACTCAAGTCTGAGCCCTTGGATGACTTCAAGATATTGCATTTTGCGGTGCACGGCGTGGTGAACACGCACGAGCCCGACCGTTCAGCGCTGTTGTTTGCCGATGGCCCGCATTCCACCGAGGACGGTCTCTGGCAGACGAGAGAAATTCGCACGCTCTCGCTCAAAGCCGATCTGGTTACGCTTTCAGCCTGTGATACCGGAATTGGAAAGATCGAGGGCGAAGAGGGCGTCGATAGCCTGGTGGGCGCGTTTCTGATGGCCGGAGCAAAGAACGTGATGGCAAGCCTCTGGCCCGCAAGCGACCGGTACACTGCGACACTGATGGAGAGCTTTTACGCACACCTTTCCCAGGGAATGGACGAAGCCACGGCGCTGAATCGAGCGGAGCTTGATATTCTCCGCCAATACGGGCATCAGACGGCGCCGTATTACTGGGCCCCGTTCGTGCTCATCGGCGCCGGACGTGGCCAAATCAGATTCCAGGGTGGTACATTCAATGCAGCTCTCAAGAACTGACCGCGCAAAGATATTCCACAAAACCTGCCGGACGGTGGAGAAGCAGTATTTCGATCCGCATTTTAACGGCAGAGACTGGTCGGCGCTGGTCGAGAAAAGCAAGGCTGGCATTCTTGATGCCGGAGACCCCGCCGGATTCGAGAGCGCGATGCACGACCTGGTCCGGCAGTTGGGAACCAGTCATACTGGATTCTTCCATCAATCTGTGAACCGGGTTCCTGGCCGGCTCGCCGTCTGCGCGACCTTTCGCAAGACGGAAACCATTGATGGCCTGCGCTGGATGTTTCAGGATGTCCACGCGGGTGGCCCGGCCGACCGTGCTGGAATCCAGCCCTTAGACGTGCTCGTGAAAATTGACGGCCAGCCAATCGCTCCGCCGCAACAGCCGATGTTTCCGATGGGGACCACTATTTCGGCAACCATCAGGAAGCGAGACGCACAAGAGGAAGCGGCAATCAATCTCGTCGTCCCGAAGCCGCGTACGCGGAGGCAGCCTTACGCCGAACCTGTCCCTGTGACTTCCCGGACGCTCGATGGCGGAATTGGCTACCTCAAGGCCACTATTTTTCCTGGCCTTTTGGGAATCGACGTTGCGCGGTCCCTGGACGGGGCATTTGCAAGCCTAAGCCACTGCGACCGGCTGATTGTGGACCTCCGGGGGAATCTTGGCGGCGGGCTGGGGTTACTCCGGCTGATGAGTCATCTGACGCCTGGAAAGGTTCCGATTGGTTACAGTGTGACCCGTAAATGTGCAGAGCAGGGGCTGAAAAAGGAATCGCTGCGGCGCTTCGGATGGATTCCGTCAACTAAATTTGCCATCCCGCTCGTCGCGTTGCGCCACGCGGGACGCGACGGCTCAGTGGTGCTGATGACCGAGGGCCTGGGATCGAAGAAATGCCACGGGCGAATCGTCTTGCTCGTCAACGAGCACACGGTGAGCGCGGGCGAGATGATCACCGCCTTCGCTGCTGAAAATGGGCTAGCGACGATTGTGGGCACTGAAACAGCGGGCCGCTTGCTCGGCGGCACCGGATTCAAGGTCGGCCACGGGTATCTGGTGATTCTTCCCAAAGCGGCGTTCTACACCTGGCAGGGGAAATCGTATGAAGGCCACGGAATCACGCCCGATATCCCGGTCCCGTGGTCCCAGGACGCCGCGCGAGAGGGTAAGGATAATCAGATTGAGAAGGCCATTGAAGTGGTCAAATCGATCTGAGCTGGCAGATGTGATTGGGCGGCAAGGCAGGCACTTCCAGAAAACTCACAGCCGCGTTACGATTCCACAACCGCGATGTCGCGGGCGTTTTGCGGGGAAAAACCCTCCGCCCAATCGATCGTAAGTTTCTGCCACTGCAGACCGCTGTTTGCCGACCGATAAAGCTCGCCTTCTCAGGACAGGTAAAACACTCCCGGCTCAATTTCACTTCGTGCGAGGATGGGCGGGCGCCGTTCGTCCGACGAGCAAACGGAGGTAATGCCCACAAACTTTGCAAAGACCGAGGCACAAATGCGCGATCAGTATTGCCCGAGAATGATCAGTCCGTACAAATGTGAATCGGGCCCGACCAACGTGGGAAGACCGCCCCGGCGCTACTCGACCGTAACAGAGAGGGACCTCCAATTCCACGGCGGCTGGCGGATGCCCAGCGAGTACTGACCCGGAATCAGCTTGCTAAGGTCCATCCGAACGCGCAAAACTGTGTTCCCGTTTTCAATTTGGGCGATACCACTTGCGGTGAAAGCGCCTAAGTTCTTCTCGCCGGCAATTCGAAGATCGTATTTTCCTGGCCGACTCCCCATGGGCAAATAAATTACAACCAATGCGTTGGCGCGCTGAAGCGTTAGCGGCTTTTGACCCGGCGTCGGCGCAGCCTGATCGCTCCGCACAGCGGACCAACTTCTGAGGTCCAACACTTCCTGTCGGTAGATGCGCGCGCTGGAGCCAGTCGCGATATTTTCACCAGACTTCACATTTGCCCGGCGGCTGGTTGCAAACCAGACTGCCGCGCAAACGGCCGCGATACAGAGAGCCGAAACGCTCGCGACCTTAACTTGCTTCAGGCGCTGCAATTGCCGCCTGAATTCACTAAACTCCCGTGAACACGGCGAGCAGGATGTAAAGTGAAGCATCCATTTGTTCGCTTCACCAGCGGGCAAACTGCCGGCCGCACTCTCCTGGATGACCTTCGAATCCGGGCACCCTTTCCGCTCGGGGTTCGGAAAGTCGTTCAGAAATACTTGCCTGCCGAGTTCAAGAAAGCGCTTTTCATCCTTCTTTGATAGGACACTATGTTGACCCAAGGCCATCACCTCTGCCTGCTTGATCCTCTGCCGGACGGTTTCAGCTCAATTACGATCCATGCTCATCTTGCTCGGTCAGCCGCATCCGCTCCCTCGTTCGTTCAAGGCCCCGCTCGTACGCTTTAGTCGCGGTATTAACAAGCGTACCCTGCCGCCGTGCCACCTCTTTCCACGACAGTCCCTGTGTTCGCAGCCAATACGTCGAGCGTGTTTCGGGATCCATGTAGGAAATAATTTCCCTCACCCGAATCGAATTCATCACTCGAAGCGGCCATTCCCAATCCTGCGCTGCCGTGTACGACGCGAGCTCGTTGAGAGTGCCGACGTAGTCTACTCTGCGTTCTTTGATCGCCAGCCTTTTAATCCTGCGAGCAAACCGCGCAAAGATGTACGACTCGGGATTCCGAACCGCATTTCCGCTCGAACGATGCCGACCGGCGGACATGCTCTTCACGATGTTTTCGAGAATATCCGCCGCGAACGAAGAATCGATCCGCCGGCGCGCTGCATATTCGCGTAGACGATCCCAATCTTTGAGAGCGGCCTGGGCGATATTCTTCTTAAACACACCGCCGTTCTTATCTCTCTTCGGGAACCACAGAGGCTCGCTCGAGTTGGGGCTGTCGTCCATTGGGTTACCTGACATTGTGCCACTGTGCTTGAACGGCGGATACGCAAATCAAGCGGCCCGCGCGAAATATATTTTTTCAGTTGTGCGTCAGATTTCCTTTTCTGGAGGCCCTTATATATTGGGGGGAACCAGGCGACCGATCGGAACCGGCCAATTTCGAATTGGCCCGCGTCGGACCCGATTTGACGGCGAGGGACAGATGACAACACAAGGAACATTCTCGATGAAAATATCCCTGACTGCCGTCACCCTATCGGCGGCAGAACTCGCACTCATCGCTGCCGCCTCCCGTATCGAGGGCAAAACTGTTAGCGAATATATCGCTCGTACCGCTTTCGCGGAGGCCCTGTGCGATGCCCAGAGCAACGAAGACAGAATTCGACAGCACTTGCTTTCGCGCTACTTTCGGCGGGAGCTCGGCAGCATGGACCATCACGAACTCCAGGCCTTACTTGACCGAAAAGCACAACAGGGCTTCTCGTCCAGCACGGTGGATTGTCTCCGCTGGGATTTGACACAAATCTTCAATATGGCCCTCACCGAAAGTTACATCCATCGCAATCCGGCAGCTCTGCTCTTCACTCCGAGGGAAGCTCCACGACCGAACCGACTTCGGATGCGATGGGAGGAGGTGAGATTGTTGTTCTCCGTTCTGGACCTCCGTGAGCTCTTAATAGCAAAGCTCGCGGTAATCGCCGGGATGCGCCCCGGCGAGATATTCGCACTGAAGTGGCCGCACGTGAAAGGCGACCACCTCGAAATCGTGCGCGGGATTTACCGCGGCAGGATAGACGCTCCTAAAACCCACCGGTCAGTCAGGCTTCTTTGTCCATGTTGACCGGGTGAACTCACGCTGACCCGAGGGATGGGTCCGTAAGGCACGGCGTCTAAAAGCACCAAAAAATATTTTCGAAGCTTTGGGACTTTTCGGCTTTTTGGGGCTCCTTAGTTAATTGGAGAGCAGAACTCAGAGACTGAGGGAATAACGAGATGGTGGAGGAGAGTAGACCGATAGCTCTCGGCTGGAAAGGGTGTAACAGATGGAAGCCCCTCTCGTACGCTCTGGAAGGGTGTACCCCGCAACGCAATGATGTTTCGTGTTTCGATGCGCAACTTTGCGCAATGTTGCGTGGAGAATGCGCCCTCCTTTCGTGGCGAATGCGTGCAACCGGGTCTTAAATGGGGACGTCGTGATGTTCCGCCGGGCTCGCCGAAATCCACCCGAAGGAGGCTTTGCGGCCAAGGAGTTCAGGAGGGCAAAATTTTTTTAAAACCTTTGGGACTTTATGACTTTTCGTCCCCCCTTACTTAGTAGGGGACAAAATCGACCGTTGCAGGAATGTCGAGATGCCAGTGGCGCCTCAACCGTAGAGAGGGGTCACCTCAGCGATCAAGAACGTGGTCGCCTAGGGCCAATGCGCATGGCGAAGTGCGCCTAGATATTTTGTCAAGTCCGTCTTCGGCCTGTAAATCCTTGGCCCGCATGGACATGAGCCTGTCGCTCTGGGTTCCGCGAGGCTCACAGATTGGCCGGCTTGTCGACTTGCGGTTACGCTGTCCTCGACTCGCAGAAAAAGTGTAACGTTTGGCCGCTTGCTGGAGCTATTACGACAGCACGGAATTTGGCGGGGGGGTATGGAGGGGCAGACCGGATGTCAAGCGTCGAGAGGTTACCATGGCGAAAAAACGAGTACGGCGCCGCCCCGTTGAGGCTGTCCCGTTGGACCAACTCGCCGACATAGACCAGATAGACCGGATTCTGCTGGGTGCCATCAACGGGACGCCCAAACAGGTCCACGCGGCGATACGGAAGGTCTTGGAGAACCGCCCGGGGCGTAAGCCCCACGAGGTCTACAAGCGGTTCCGCCGGCTGAAGAACCGTGAGCAAAGGGAACGTAACGGAAACCGCCCCTGGCAGCGAGCCCAATGGAACGACGAACGCATCGAGATGCTCCGCGCCTTTTATGCTCAAGGACTTTCAGGAGCACGCCAAGCCGCGAAGGTCATGCCAGAGCATTACTCGGACTTGCCGCCCCGAGCGATTCGGTCGAGGGCCGCCAAGCTGGGTCTAACGAATCAGCTCGGGGCGCGAAGGCCATGGACAAGGAATGCGGACCGCTCGCTTGGGTGGCTCGCGGGTGAGAAGGGAGTGTCGTTCCTCGCGAGAAAATTTGGGAGAACTCTGGTGGCGATCAGGAAGCGGCTCTCGGCCCTCGGTTTGTCTGCAAAGGTGCGTGTACCGGACTACTTCAATCTTCATCAAGTATCGATCATGCTCGGCGTGAGCGACGGCATCGTGCGCGTGTGGTACGAGAAGGGCTTGTTTGAGGGGTATGGAAAGGTAAAACTTAATGGCCATGCTCGGTCGAAGGTGTTGATCCACAAGGGGGCCCTAGGTGCGTTTTGCCGCGCTCATCCCGAGAGGGTCAATCCAGAGAAGTGCCACCCCGACGTGAAAATGTGGCTCGGGAAGAACGGGAAAACTCCATCCAAGCCATGGAACGGATCGCGGCAACACCTGACGGAGCGAAAGGCTTGCCCGCGTTGCGGCCGTAAAATCATCGGGAACGCCTATGCCCGTCACGTCCACAGTTGTGCTGGTCTCAGCCTTGGAAGGCGAATGGAATAAGGCCAGTGGGTCGGCGCGATCAACCGTCTTGCAGCTCGAACGTGTAGGTATCAGCCACCGCCTGCCATTGGTCGAACGATGGATATCGGGAGCCGGCATTTTCTGAGCGAAGGCGTTGCCAGTGATGCCAGTAATCCCCTACTCGTTGCAGACGCGGATGAAGGCGGGCCTGATAGGCGAGCACTGGCAGCCAGCCTTCCCTGCGGACATTTCTGAAGTCGTGTCCTTCGATCCAGTGGAGGAGCTTATTAAAGCGATCTTCAGATTCTTTCCCTCCATTGGAGGGGGTTGACGCGAGTCTCTTTAAGAAATCTGGGCAACGGCGCTCCAGTTCGTGCTTTACCAGATCGGGTAGCTGGTCTTCCGGGTCAAACGCTGTGCGCGCCCAGTAGGCAAACACCCGCCACTCGATGTATTGGTCCACCGTCTTTTTCAGTGTTCGAGGGTTCACTTGCCGGCTCAGTCGGATGAGCTCACGCAGTTCGTCAGTTGTCTCGAAATGATCGAGAACCTCGTCGCTGCAACGCGCGGAAGCCTTGCGCCATTCCGAAAAGGAGGGATAAACGGCAGGTTTTGAGTACTTCCACTGCTGGTCACAGTAAAACCAGTATGCTTCGGCGCGTACGGCAGCGAGATCGCGTACGGCGTAGTAACCCACGGCATCCATCCAGCCTTCTTGCTGCGGCTTTGCGAAAATCCGTTCGTTGATCCACTGCTCAAGTCCGCTCCAGAGTGGCGAAGACTTCCCACGGTCGCCCTCGCTCTGCTGTTCCGCGAATCGGACGAAGCCCGGACAGCGTTTGCTTACGACCTCAGCAACCCACTGCGGCACACAGCCTTCGGCATCCTCAATTGTCCGGACCCACAGCAAGAATGTTTGCCATTTCACATACAATTCGCGGGCTTTCAGCAATTGCGGCCACGGAATCCGCGCCGCCTCCCTATCCGCGAGTTGTCGCGTTGCTCTATCAACTCGCTGTTGTAATTTGCTGGGCCGCCAACTCCGTCTTTGTGTAACTAGGACCATCGTTGTCAATCGGAGACCGGCCAGGAGGGCCGACGCTCACAGAATACGCTCCGCCGTCAAGTATAGGGCTTAGAGATCAAAAAGCCACAACCCTCAACTATACCGAGCGCTTGTCATCTTCGGGCCGGCGAAGAACCCAACTGCAAGTCCCGGCGTGCCACGGCCAGCCAAATTTGCTCGGATCAAACCGGACATGAGTATCGTGCATCCGGAACTTGCATTTCCAAGGCCGGGATGCTTCTTTCCCTTTGGTTTGCAATGATCAACGCACCACCTGCCAGTGAGGCCGGAGGATTGGCATCGCCCGCAAACGACGCCCAACCCTCACCGCCGCGCCGGCTGTCTAAGAGAATCTGAGCGGGCGTGAGCGTATGCGGCCGCAACCCGGAAAGACTAGAACTGCGGCGAGTGGACGTGTAACGGGCTAAGCTCGGAAGTGCCCTACGACGCATTACCCGCAGTCAGCGGCTTGCGGGCGTTCCATGCGTCGAGCATCTTCGTCTCGGGGACTGGCTCGGCGATTTCGACAAACCGTTGTAACACGTTTTTCACACCCGATCCATTTTTTGGTGGTTTCTCCCGATAGCCCGGCAGCGGGAGTTCACGTCGGCCGAAACGTCGCGCCGTATTCCCGCCCGTTCCTCCCCCGACTCGCCGACTCACGGCGGCACCCAAGTAGACCTCGTGCTCGGCTGACTGATTCGCGCGGCGTCGGCGTCAGGGTGTCAAAACCGTAGTGACAGAATTTTCACAATCGATGTTTGCCTGATGCAGGACACCCGCCTGCCCCTCAGTAAGTTTGCCCCTGAAACCGTAGCGACACATTTTTCACAACCGGTTCGGCGGGCCTTGTTCCGTGGGAATGAGGGTTCCAAGGCAGAGTGCGGCTCGGGTCACGCCGGCCAAGTTTGGCAGGATTTTCGTTCCGGCAGTATTGTCGCCCTTGAAATGTTCGCATCAGTCCAAGAACTGGCAGAAAAACTTTGGGCGGCGCATTACATCGTCGATCCGGTTACGTTGCAGGATATCTATCTTGCAGCGCGCCTTCAAAAGCCACTGCTCGTCGAAGGCCCTCCTGGGTGCGGGAAGACCGAATTGGCTTATGCAATTGCAGCGGCGGCAGAAACTGTCGTTGAGCGCCTGCAATGCTACGAAGGCATCACGGAAGAGAAAGCTATCGGGCGGTTCGATGAAGGACTTCAAAAACTATTCCTCGAAACCCAGGCGGAACATCTTGAGCTGGACTGGGAAGCCATCCGCAAGCGGCTGCATTCGCTGGAGTTCTTTGCCGAAGGCCCTATCGTCCGGGCCGTGCTTCGGAAGGACAAACCCTGTGTGCTGCTGATCGACGAGCTTGACAAGGTCAGCCAGGAATTTGAAGCCATGCTGCTTGAAATCTTGAGCGCCTGGCAGGTGACAATCCCGAAGCTCGGCACGCTCAAAGCCAATGCTAATGCCCATCCCTTCGTCGTGCTCTCATCGAACGAGGAGCGAAGGCTGGGAGATCCCCTGCGGCGGCGCTGTGTCTATCTGCGGTTTGATTATCCGACCGTCGAGCGGGAGGCGGAAATTCTGGGGCTGCGAAGCCAGGGATTGAGCGAGCCACTGCGGGCACAGATTGTTGGCTTGGGACATGCCTTACGCGGCTGGGTGATGGAGAAGCCTACGTCGATTGCCGAGATGCTCGATCTCGCGCGGGCGCTTGAGATTCTGGGGGTCGATGAAATCAAGCCGGATCAGAGGGACATCTTGCTGCCGTTTCTTGCCAAGACCGAAACCGACCGTAGAAAACTCTGTCTCAAGGGCGGCTTCGACGGGCTGATCATCGATTCGAAGCGCTACCGCGATCAACTGATGGTTCGCAACGCTCCGGCTGGCGATAACGGAAACCTCATGACGACAGGAGCCAAAGCAGGATCGTGAAACGCACACTGCTTTTGACCACCCTCTTGGCGATCGGTGCCTTCGCGCAGGGGACGCCGGCAATGACCCTCGGCGAGTATGAACTCGGGTGGGCCCGTTACTACGCACAGCGGGACGATGTGCCGGTGGCGCTGGTCGAAGCGATCATCATCGTGGAGTCCGGCGGAAATCCTTACGCGGTTTCATCCCGGGGCGCGGCTGGCGTCATGCAGCTAATGCCAGAAACAGCTTATGAGTTCCAAGTGAGCAACCGGTTTCTGATCCAGGAGAATATCCGCGCGGGCACTGCTTACCTCGCTACGCTGATCCAGGAATTTCATGGTGATTTGAGGCTGGCAGTGGCGAGCTACTACGCGGGAGACAAGCTGATCGGGAAACACGGACTTGGTTGTTCGCTCCCTGGAGTTTACGACTACGTGTCACGAGTCGCGGCAGTATATCGACGCTTGCAGTCAAGCGGAGGTGAATGATGAGGCGGCTGATTTTCGTGCTCGGAGGTATGTTGGCGACGGCGTCTGCTTTCGCCCAGGCGCCTGTCCGGCCGGTGATCCTGACTAAGGCAGAGACACAGAGTCACGTGACCGTGGTCGAGGTTAAGCCGCATTTTGTGACGGCGATCCGCATGGCGGAGCCAGTTGATTCCGTCGCTGTTGGGGACCCGAAGTTGTTTCAGGTGGAGCACTCCCCGCATGAGCCCAATGTGGTCTTCGTCAAGGCCCTGACGAACGAACCCGCGGAATCGAATCTCTTGATTTCGACCGGCGGGGGCCATGAGACCAGCCTGCTCGTGGTAAGCCACGGCAGCAGTGCGAAGACCGTCGATTTCGCCATTCGGTACCACAAGCGCAGGAGCTTTCTGATTGCGCCCGATTATCCATCGGAACTTGTCGGTGAAACGATGCCTGCCGCAGAGGCTGTAGCGGAACGCCCGTTCTCTCCGGCAGGGCCGCCAGGCGTAATGCCGAAGCTCGTGTCGGGAAACACAAAACCTGATCCGATTCCTGGAAGCGTCGAACGGGGAACGCAGTCAAGTCTCGATGTGCTGCTCGCTCGGCAGGAACGCGCCCCTTTGCCAAGGCTTTATGGGGAGCATCCTGGAGTCGAAAACCCCCGAGGCGATCACGTCCGGGCAGGTGTCAGCGAGGTGATTGACGGCGGCCAGCAGGTGATTGTGCTGTTCAGTGCGGTAAATCCGATGAACCATGCCATTCTGCTGGTGCCGCCGCAGGTCGAATTGGGCGGCAAGATACGGCGCGGCAGGATCTTCCGACATTCGGAGTGGACGGCGAGCGAGGAGTTGATGGTTGAAGATTTCCGGCTGAGCAGGCGGCGGCTGGGGCCTGGGGAGCGCGCGGATGGCGTCGTGATGTTCGAGAGACCGCCGTACAAGCAATCGAACGAAACGCTGTTCTTGCAGGTGGCCGAAGCAGGCGCGATTGACAAGCCGGCGCTTGCGCCCATCGGTTTTGGGGTGAGCAAATTCCGCGATAGCGAGGCGCGTGATGGACGAGCATCAAAATAACGGTCGTGAACCTGAAAAAGTGCGTAGCGAGGACGAAACCGAAAAGGGCGGATCGATTGACGATGTGGAGCTTGAACGCAGCGAGCCGGAAGGCGAGAAACCGGAGGCGAAGCCCGGGTTTTTCTATACCTTGCGCCGCAGCTTCGAGCGGGGCCGGCAGACACGGCCGCGTGCCCAGAAACAGAACCGCCAGGAACTGCGAAAGGACAAGACGCGCACGCTTGTTGCGCTCGCCGCTTTCACGGTCGTGATGATCCTGATGTTTGTTTTCGTGTTCTCGTCGCCTCCGAAGCCCAAGGAAATCAACGATCGTGCCCCAGGAACCCCTGATCTCGGCCGGAGGGTGACGCCCGGCGAGGGCCGACCGCACGAAAACGTGACGCCCCTGATGAATGTGAATCCAGGGAACGAGGAAGCAGGAAATAGCGGACAGACGACCGCGCAGGAAGTGGCGCAGACGGCAAGGCCGATTCCGGGAAGCTCGGGGTCCGAAGGAAATGGAACCTCTATTTCTGGCCCGCGTGGCCATACACTTGCCGATGTCGATTTTGGGGATCAGGCCCTTCAGCAGCAATACGCCATGCATGGTACAAATCCTCCGCAGGTCACTGCGCCGGCCCAAGTGGAAGCCGGGGCAGACGCTGATGACCTGAAGACACCTTCGCTGGTTTTTGTGGCTGCGCAGAACGAGAGCGCGACTGCTCGCCCTGTGCAACCCGCCGTGGAAACGAACTCAGTGACGGAGTTACTGCCGGTAGGAACGCACTTGGTCGCGAGACTGGAAGCGCCGGTAAGCACGGCGCTCGAAGCCCCCGCAGTGGCAGTGATCGAGTACAACTACGAGCAAGACGGGCAGATTATTCTCCCTGCCGGAACAAAAGTGATTGGCAAGCTCCGGGGCGCGACGCCGCAAGGATACGTTTCAATGGAATTCAATCGGCTGGAATTCCATGATGGGACGACGCAGAAGATCGAGGCGAGCGCGATGGGGCTCGATTACAAACCCTTGAAGGGCCGAGTGACGGGCCAAAATCGCGGCCTGCGTTTTCTGGTGCAATCACTGACCGGGGTGGGCGAGATCGGTGCGTACATGGTGGGCGGAAATCCAGGGAGCACCAGTCTGTTTTCCGAAGACGCCCTACTGCGGGAGCAACTGGCGGCGAACATGGCAATGGCGGGACAGGAGCAGTTTAACGAGTTGGCCATGCCGCAGCACGTTGTTGTGACAGTGCCAGGAAACGCGCGGTTCTACCTCGTGCTTGAGCAGGGAACCACGGCGCAAGGCGCTCCAGCGAGCACCCGCCGTCTTTCGAATCCTTCGGGTCTGCCCAGCACACAGGAATTGATGGAGCTGCTGGAGTTGAAGCGCGAGCTTGCAGCAGCAACAGCGCAACAGGCCGGAAGCAAACCGGGTCAGCTGGTTTCCCCTTCTGCACAGTAGGATCTTGCCTTGTTACCGGATGTAGTAATAAGGCGCGGATTGGGCTAAAGTAACCCCGAAGGAGCAGGACGGTGCCTTCGGGTGATTACCGGCGCTTTAGCTCGATTCATACGCGTTTATGTTACGCGGTTCAACGTGTGTATAGCTTCTTTGGCGGACTTCGTGATTCACTCCTCTGTGACTGGAGTTACGCGAGGGAAAGCTTCCGCGGGAGACGCCCTTCCGAACCGGAGAGCCATCGCCCTATCGTCACGTGTCTCGCAGCCTGCCCCCCGATCGTTATAGCTCCAGTTGTTCTCCCTCGGGGCTGGTTTCTAAATTTCGCAGCCCTTATTGCCATGGAAGTCTTTCTCTGGTGGGTTTGGCTGGTACCTGTGCGAAGGACGCATTGGGTTCTGAGAAAGCTTTTACGGATGGTTGTGTTTACCTGCATACTCGTGGGTTTTGGATTGCTGGCAGCCAACTTTCAGGGGCGCACGCTTTTCGGCTGGAGGGTTGGAGGCACTGAGCTTGGCGGAGTAATCCTCGTCCTGACAGGCCTTTGGGGTATGGGTCTGCTCTGGCTTCTCATTTCGTTGCCGAGGCGCGCACTGCATCCGGGCCGAACGGGAACGTTTCAGCCAGCCGGAAATATGGTGGTCAAGCCTCAGCCAGCCGGAGAACTGCGCGTGCCACGGGTTCGTTTTGCTGACGTTGGAGGCATGGAGGAAGCCAAGCAACAGATTCGCGAAATTGTCGAAAGTCGCCTCAATCCGCAGAAGTATGTTGCTTACGGAGTAGACAGGAACGGCGTTCTGCTTTACGGGCCGCGGGGCAGCGGAAAGACCTTCCTCGCCGAAGCGACGGCAGGCGAGTTCAGCCTGAATTACCATTACGTTTCATCCACTCAGCTGGTGACTACGTGGACTGGGGAGTCCGAGGCAAGTATTCGGGGAGTGTTTATGCGAGCCCGGGCGAATCGCCCGGCGCTTTTATTCATTGACGAGATCGACGCGCTGGGATCTATCCGCCAGAACCTGGGCACCGGCGGCGACCCAGGAGGCGCAGGGCGGTCGTATAACAATATGGCCATTGAGTTGATGCAGTCAATCGACCAAGCACGCTCAGAGGCAGGGTTGCTCGTCATGGCCGCCACGAACTTCATCGAGGGGCTAGACGAGGCGCTGATTAGGGAGGGCAGATTCGATCTCAAGATTCGGGTTGACCTGCCGGATGAGGCGACGCGGGAGAAGATTTTCCAGGCTCAACTTTCGAGGAAGCCCTGGGAGGGCTTTGACTTAAGGGAATTTGCGCGGCGGACGCCGGGGGCGAGCGCGGCAAAAATCCGGGCGCTGGTCGATCAGGCGGCGCTCTTTGCGGCACGCGAAAATCGCAAGATTGACGCACGAGACCTGCAAAGGGCATTGGAAGAATATGGCGGGAAGGACCGGCCGCCGTTCCAGCCGGTTGCGTGGGAAGACGTGGTGGTGAATGAGCAGGCTGAACAGGAGTTGCGCAGTCTGATCCGGGTTGTGAGCAACCCGTTTGCCGCCGAGCGGATGCGGCTGCCAGTACCAATGGGTGTGCTGCTGCTAGGCCCTCCAGGCACGGGCAAAACAATGATTGCAAGATTGATCGCCACGGAATCGAAGCGAAGTTTCTTGCCCATTACTTCGGCCGAGATCCCGGACCCGAAGGCGGTGTCGCGGGTCTTTACGCGAGCGAGGGAAAACAGCCCGTCGTTGATTTTTATGGATGAGATGGACAGTCTCTTGCCCGCGAATCCAGGCTATCTCAACCAGTATTACGTGCAAATTGTCGAGCAGTTCCTGATTGAGATCAGCGCCTTGCAACCCGAGCACAACGTGTTCCTGGTCGGCACGACTAACCATCCTGAAAATATCGACCCGCGGGTTCTGCGGGGCGGCCGCTTTTCGGAGAAGATTGAGATCGGGCTACCGGGCCGAAAAGAGATCGGCCGCCTGCTTGCGAAATATCTGAAAGATGTCCAGTTAGAACCATCGTTGGGTTACGACTATCTCACTGAATGGCTCACCGGAACGACACCCGCAAACCTTGAAGCCATGGTAGCAACGGCGAAGCGATACGCCTTCGAGCGCAGCGGCGACGACCGCCTTGCACCGCTCACCATTGATGACTTTGAGCGCGCCGCAGGACGGGTGATCGGCCAAGTACCACCACTGCCTTCGGCTCGCTCGACCCAAGCCTGAGTCTTTGCCCACGAATCGCTAAGAAACGCAATCTACCAAGTACCTCTTCCTCCTCTCGTGGAGATCGACGGTCACTCGGTCTTACACAATGGGAGAGAAAACCGTTGCGACAGATTATTCACACCCGGTTGATGGCAACTTGAACCTCCGAATCTAGGGCGCCCACGCCAGGGCGGCGACGGTACGTAATATCCACGGCTCGCCCAAATCAGCGGACTTGGGCCTTGAACCGGGCTCTTGACACTTGACCGCTCTCTTTTGCTAACCCATCCCTGATCGATGTCGTTTGGCTTCCGTCTCATTCGTCAACCCAATCCGACGTTTCCGGTACTCAGAAATTTTGACGCATTTCGAAAGTGGCTTTACGTTCGTCTCGATTCGGCCGCGATGAAACGGTGGTGCAAGACGGCCGAATCGGAAAGGAGACGGATATGCACTTGAGTTGTAGCCAAAGCTCGAAGCGGGCTCTGGCACTCCTCGGGGTGGCGTTCCTGCTGACGACGATGTGGGGCGCGGGCTGGGCTTTGGGACAGAACCTGGGCACGGCGCCGCAGACCGGCGTTGCCGTCCAGGGCGAAACCGGAGCCCAGCCCGAGGGAGCGTTTCTCAACTTCATCAACTGGATCGCCAATGTGATTGCCCCGGTGGGGGCGGGCGGGGCGGTGGTCGGGGCCATCGTGGCATGGCTGACGGGCCGGGGCTTCGGGCGGTGGGTTTTCGCCGCTGCCGCGTTGCTCGGGGTCTCGGGCATCACCCGCCTGATCGAATTCTGGGTCACAGCCGGAACAGGAGGTGTCAGGTAACAAAACGCTAAGGAACAGGAACTCCCGCATGTGATGTTGCGGACACGAGGTCGGCGAGGCCGTGCGGTGACTGGCAGCAAGAGCTAGAAGGAACCGCGCGGCCACCGGCCGAGTTGGATTGATCGGAAACAAACCATGACAACGCCCCAGCTTTTGAACGATATCGCTTCGGTTCTGCTTGCACTCGCGCTTCCAGCCTCGCTGCTGTCGCTCGTGCTCGCTGGCATCAGCCTGCGGCGCGAAGGTGGGGCGATCGGCGGAGGTTTCACGAAATGGATCTTCTGGTCGGTAGTCTTTCTCACACTGCGGCCGCTGCTGAGTTGGTTTCCGTCGCTCGGTGTCACGGCACCATTGCCCGGCGGCGGCATTTCGACACCCTGGCTTTCAAGTTTTTCTTCGGATGTGAGCACGTTCATGAACAGCTTCGTGATGGGCAAGCTGGTCACCGTGCTTGCAGCCTACATGGTCTTGCGGGCGATTATCGACGCCGCCCAGGGGCAAAGCCCGTTGCTCTCGATCCTGGCAGCCATGTTCCTGCTCGGCGCGCAGGGCGTGATGAGCCTGTTTCAGTCGTGGAACAGCGGGACACAATACGCGACGGTGGATATTCTGGCGGCAGCCTGGACGTACGTGGCGGGCACGCTCATGCCGATTGCAGCGGGCTTGGCGATTATCTGGGGCATTTTCAATTTCGCCACCCACAAGCCCTGGCTGCGGATGGTAGGCGTGGCGCTGGCGATGCTTTGTGTCTCAGGCATCTGGAAACTCGTCCTCGCGATGATGACGTAAGGAGCGAATTGTGTCGATCTACAACGGCCTGCTTAATCTGACGAACTGGACCGGGAACGTGATTATGCCGGTTGTGGCAGGCCTGTTCATCGTCGTGGCTATTGTGAACTTCTCGCGCGGGCGCGAGTATTCGCACCAGATGTATGGGGCGCTGCTGTGCCTGCTGGTTTCAGGGCTGCTGAGAGCGATGGAGACCTTTGCAGGGCAGCGCGCGTGGAGCGACCCGGATGTGTTCGGAGTGGCGATAGGGACGTTTGTCAACTGGACGGCGAATGTGCTCCTGCCGGTCTATGCGGCGGTCCAGGTTGCGGCCGGGGCGCTCGATATGGCGGCAGACGTCCGGTTTCACTTCAGCGCCGGGTGGCTGCGGCATTTTGCGGCGGCGGGGTTGTGCCTGCTGGTTTCGGGCTTATTGCGGCTGGGCGAGTTCTTCGTCATCCACGGTACGGCTGGGATTCCGTAGAGAGTTTAGTGAGAATGCGATTCGAAGGAGAACTGGAAAGATGCCACTTGATGTAACGAGAGTGCAGCGGAATTTGCGAATGCGCGTTCGCTTCTTCGGCCTTGAGGCTGAGGACATCTTTGTGCTGCTCGCGGTCGCGATCGTCGGACAGTTCCTGGGACGGTTCATCAACCGCGACCTTGCCGGCCTCCCAATGTCGATTGTGCTCGAGTGGGGCGTTCCCATTCTTGCGGTCCCCGCCCTGATCCTTTTCAAGTACGGCAAGCAGCGACACTACTTCTCGGACTTCATCGCCTACCGTTCGAAGCCCCACGTCTATTCGGCCCACGAAACCGATTCGCAGGTTATGGCGCCCTATCTCAAGGAGGAGTCGTAATGCCGGTCACGGCTGAACAATATCGCCAATCTCTGAAAGCCCCGGCGCTGTGCGAGCAGCTCAGAATCCGGGACTTGATGGACAACGTCGCGATCCAGCTTGATGGGTCATTCGTCGCCGGATACGAACTCTCAGGGCTCAACTCCTACTACGCAAGCGACGAGCAGCGAAACCGGACGAAGGGGCAACTGGAGGCGCTGGTGCGGTCCTTGCCAGAGCGTTCGATGCGGATGCAGGTGCGCTTCGAGATCGCGGAAGGCGCAGACGATCTGATCGAACGCTACAAGGCGGAGAACCGCAATGAGAGCCCGGTTCTTCAGGCACTTGACCGCGAGCGAATCGAGGCCTGGCGGGCTAGGGACAAAACGGGGTTCTATCTGCGGCACATCCTCCACGCCTACTTCATCTGGGATCCTAGGGTCCACCACCAGCAGCGGGATTCCGACTGGACCCAAAGGATGAGCTACAGTCTGT
Source organism: Acidobacteriota bacterium (assembly GCA_902812415.1). GTDB lineage: Bacteria > Acidobacteriota > Terriglobia > UBA7540 > UBA7540 > RH2-MAG17b. Next base: position 8,487 of record CADDZJ010000014.1, on the reverse strand, counting down.
CTGCAAAGAAGTGCATCGAGCGGAGCCGGCAGGAGCACGAAGAGTTGCTGGCCGAGTTTGAAAGCCTGATGGCGGGCGTCGAAGCCACCCTTCATGCTACCGGGATGAAAGCCCGCCGGATGACGCACAACGACATTTTCCTCGAAGTAAAGCGGGCGCTGAATCCATTGGTCGAAGACCGGCACTCCTACCGCGAACCGGCGCTGTCACTCTTCCCCGAAAGCGCCCGCAGCCAGATGGCCAACGTGAACATCGAGGACGAGACCGACGATTACGTCAAGATCGGCGGGCTCCTTTATTCATGGGTGACGCTCAAGGACCTTCCGGACGCAACATTCCAGGGCGTCCTGCGGGAACTTATGGTCATGGATTTCCCGCTGGTGGTGAACGTGGAAGTATCTCTTCCCGATCACGCAGAGGCCGTCAAACGTTTCAAGAAGCAGTTGCGGAAGATGACGGCGGCGCAACGGGATATTCACGGTGGTTTCCGGCTCGACATGGATGCGCGGGTAGCGCAAGGCGAGCTGATGCAGGTGCTCAACGACCTGATTTCGAGCTCACTGCGAGCCTGCTCGGTAAGCCTGATTGTGAGTGTGCGAACGTCGCGGCCGGCGCGTAACCGGCGTGAGCTTGAAGAAGCCGAGCGAGTGCTGGCCGACCGGCGCCAGCGGGTCCTCCATGCCATGGCCCGGATGAATGGTGCCCGCGGCATCTTCGAGGACGCCGCCAAGAAACGGCTGTTTTTCTCAGGGCTGCCCGCCATGGCGGATCACGAGAATTACCGCGAGCACGACGCACTGACGCTCCATGCCGCGGACCTCCTGCCGGTCGAAGTCCCCTGGCAAGGCACGCCGAATTCACCCCTCGCACTGTTTGAGACGCCCTACCGGCGGCTGGTCCCGTTTTCTCCTTTTGACCCGAGCCTCAGCGACGCGAACGGGCTCATCATCGGCGGGACGGGCAGCGGCAAGACCGTTCTCATGCAGGAGCTCTTATTGATGATGGGGCGGGCGAACCCGCTGGTGTCAATCCTGGAACGGGGGAACTCGTATCAGCCGCTGGTTGAGCTGATGGGCGGTCGCGTCATAACGGTCGATCTCGAAGGCAACGAAACGCTCAATCCCTGGGACCTGCCTCAAGGCGAAGCCGAGCCCACGCGGGAGAAAGTGGCGTTTCTCAAGAGCCTGGCGCGCCACATGCTCGGCGAAACGCCCGGCGCAGACACTTCGCTTCTTGACAGCGTGCTGACGGACGCTATCGGCAGGACATACAAGCGCCGAGCGGCGCAACTGTCGAACCCGATTCCGACCTTTGCCGACCTGCGGGATGAACTCGCCCAGTGGCGGGACGAAGACCGCAACGAGCGGGCGATGGATGAGGCACGACTGGCATCGCTCAAGCTCAGGCAGTGGACGGGCGAAAAGGGCATCTACTCCAGGCTCTTCGATGCGCCGACCACCATGCGGCTCGACAACAACTGGCTGTTCTTTGACGTCGAGAAGCTTGGCCCCGACCCAAGGCTTGAGACGGCAATGAGCATGGTCATTGCCAACGCCGTTTCGGAGCGCGCCGCAGGAAAGACGGGCCAACCTTCGATCACTGTGCTTGATGAATGCTGGTTCCTGCTCGACTCCCCGGCGCTTGCGCCGGAGGTCGTGCAGCTCTTTCGCACGGCGCGCAAGCGGAATTCGAGCGTCTGGGGAATCAGCCAGGCGATTGAGGATTTCGTTGGGACCGAAACGGAGCCGCACCCGCACGGGCCGGGGATTCTCAAGAACGCGAGCACCAAGATCATTGGCAAACAACAAGGGTCGGTCGCGGCGCTGGCTGAACACTTGTTCCTGAACTCGGCGGCCATTGCCGAGATCAAGGCCTTCGGAGCGCCCCGCAAGGGGCAAGGAGCGGAAGCCCTGGTCGTGCTCGGCGAAAAGACCGAAACCACGCAGACGATCCGCATCGTGCCTACACCGATCAGCTACTGGATCTGTACGACATTTCCGCGCGAGCGCCGGTATCGGCATTGGTATCTCAAAACACATGCAGGTCGGCCTCAGATCGAGCTTTACCGGGAGCTCGCAGCGAAATTCCCACAGGGTTTGGCGGAATCACCGCAACTGCCTGAAGAACTTTCGGGCGATGTCGACGAAGCGTGGGCGAAGAAAGGAAGGTAAATCCGTATGGCAGCGGCAGTATTGTTTGCGCTCTTTTCGTTCGGGATGGTCAAGGTAAAGACGAGGCGGCAGGTGATTGCGGTGCTTGTCGCCGGCATGACGGGTGTGACTCTCCTGGCTCCTCGTCCCGCACGGGCACAAGGAACCCTGGTTGGCGCGATCCAGGGAGTGCTGAACGTCATCAACGGCGTCATTCACGTCGGGCTCGGCTCGATTGAAAACGTGCGCAACACGATGAACACCTTCTACCAGCAGGTGATGTGGCCGGTCAACCTCATCCACCAGGCACAGGGCCTCGCTACTCAGATGGTCGCCCAGTACAGGGCCTCGCTCGCCAACATCTTCAGCCTGCATTTTGCGAGCGCGACACTGCCCGCACCGCAGGCGCTTGAACAGATCGCGCGGGACGGGCAAACGAGCGACTTCAATGCGCTCACGGCAAATTACCTGAACGTATACGGTCCGGTGCCGGGCAATCCGTCGGCCAGCCCGTACGACCAAAACATGACCGCCATGGACGACGCACTGGCAGAAGACACGCTCAAGACCCTCAAGGAGTCGGATCAGGCGGACACGATGAGCTTGGGCGTAGCAGATCAGATCGAGAATGACGCCAGCGAGGCTGCACCCGGCTCGGCGCCCTTTCTGACGGCGACGGCGGTAGTGGGGGCCATCGAGTCGCAAGCGGTCATGCAGAAAATGATCGCCGCGGAGCTACGCCAGGAGGCAGCGCTTCTTGCGCATCGCACGGCGCTCGACAAGGAGGGAGCATCGAGCGCACAGCGGCTCGCTGGTGCGCTGATGAATATTCTGCATTGAAGAGGAGTGGAGGCCGCATGCGGCAACAGATTCTTCGAGGAATAAAGCAGATGGTGTCATGGATGAAGGGACACAAGCTGCGGGCGATGAGCTTCGCGTTAATGCTCGTGCTGCTGTGGCCGCAGCCTGTGCGGAGCCAGTTCCTCGATCCCTGTTGCGCGATCATCACGGCGGGTCTCTCGACGATTTCAAAGACGCTGACCAATGTGGTGGGCGGCGGCCTGAACAACATCCTTGGCATCGACCAGGCGATTTCGAACTTCGAGCGTACAGTGGTTGCCCCGGTGAACCTCATCAACCAGGCGCGGGGCACGGTGGCGAGCATGGGCGGAACGTACCGCCAAATCCAAACGCTGACCAGCCAGCCGGTGGCAAGCGCCACGTTACCCGCGGCTCAGCAACTTGAGCAAAAGCTGCTTTCGGCGAATGCGGGCAACATCGCGAGCACCGGCGCAGCCTACAGCAATGTTTACGGTGCGGTCCCGCCAGCAACGCAAGCCTCCCCACAGGTCCAGAACATGGTGGACATGGGCGATGCCGTGGCCCAGGACGCCATGAAGCGGGCGATTGAGATCGACAATCTGGCGAATTTGGAACTCCAGGCTGCCCAGCGGTTGAACCAGGCAATCCAGACCGCCGCGCCGGGCAGCGCGCCGATCATTGAGGCGGAAGCGGACGCGTGGCTCCTTAGGGCTAATGCCTACACGCAATCGGCCACCGCGGACCTCATGCGGGTGCGGGGCGTGAGCTTGGCGAACCAAGGCGTTGCCATGAAACTCGGCGCCTCGGCGTCCAGCTCAATGCTGCAAAAGCTTCAGAATCTTTTGAAGTGAAAGGTGAGAGGACGATGTACTACCAGACTTTATTTAACGGCGCGCTTGCAGGGCTGAACGGCTCGAACCTGATGCCCGGAATTATCAAGATCGCCGAGGTCGTGCTGCTCGTGAGCCTGCTCTATTCGGTCTACACCGCATACGCTGCTGGCGGCGACGTCAGGATCCTCGGAACCGCAGCCATCAAGTACCTGATTCTTGGATTGGTCCTGGTGAACTATGCGACGGCATTCCAGGACGTGAACGACATGTTCAACGGTGTGGCAAATCACATCGTCAGCAGCGGGCCTGGGATCATCGACGTATTCCATTCGTGGAGCCAGCAGATCTGGAGCTATTGCCACAACAACGCCCAAGGATTTAGCGGTGTGCTCTCGGTCATTTGGCACTTAGGTCAGAACGCCGCAGCCGGAATTGTTGGATCAATTCTTCTCGTTCTAGCTTTTCTATTTTATCGGATTGCATATCTCTTGTTCTGCCTCTTCTATACAGTCTACGGCGCGATCCTCTATGTCTGCGGTCCATTCGTGCTCTCGCTGATGCCCGCGACCGGGATTGGTCAGATCAGCCGCACGTACCTCATCAATCTCATGATCTTCAACGCCTGGGGGCTGATCTACGCTATCATCTCTGAGCTGATCTACGTCCTCCATCTCAACGACGTCAACACGGTGTTGAGCAACGCCTGGTATCTGAACCTGTCGGTTACGAACCCCATGGTGATCTTGGGTATTGCTAGCCTGCTTTACGCCATCGTGATTGCGCTGATCCCTTACATTGCCAGCCGCATTGTGCGGGGCGAGGTGGGAGCGACGCTTCTGACAGTTGCGGGAGCGGCGCTGACGGCTGCGACTGCTGCCGTGAGCATGGGCGGAGCGGCCCTGATGGGAAGCGGGGGCGGGTGGGCGTATGGAGCTCAGTCGGCCGGCGGCACTGCTGGAGGTGGAGGCAACCAGGGCGGTGGAGGGCAAGGTGAGGTCGGCCGGAGCGTGGACGCTTCTCAGAGTTCTTCTTCGACACCCCCGCCGAGGCCGCCCGCAATCCCATCGGGAATTGGCCGAAGCGGCGGTATGCCGACGCCGTGGACACCCGGATACAACATGCCCGGCCACAAGCCGAGCTTCAGCTTGACCCATGCGGCGAGTTGGTACGGCGGCTATGCAGCTCGGGCCGCCTACAACCGCTTAGCGGGCAGCAGCGGCAAGCCCACAGGGAGCGAAGGAAATGAAGAATCGTGAAATAAGTTCGTCCAAGCCCGAAATGCTTGCCTACACCAAATACTACGAACACGACGGGCTGCTGCGCGCTTATGCGAACCGGGCGTGGCTCGCGACGATTATCTTCGGCGTCATTGCGCTCGGCTCGTTTGGCTTCGCGGTTTATGTCCGGATTCAGCCTCCCACGGTCATTCGGGTGGACAAGGATGGGAACGCAAGTGTTGTAGGCGGCGCGCGGATGCGACCGTCAAGCTTCCCGCTGGAGTTTTCCGCTGATGATTTGAGAGCTGCCGCTCCCACCGACCTTGAAGGCAAGGCGCTGGTCAGGCGCTTCCTGAGCTCTTATTTGATCTACACGCCGGACTCAGTCGACCAGAACTTCTCAGACGCCTTGAATATGATGACGGAGAACCTCCGTGCCTACACGCTCAATACGCTGCGCGAGAAAGACATTGTCGGGAAAATCGAGGCTGAGCACATCATCTCGGATTTTCGGATTCGGTCTATCGAGCACGCCAAGAACACGCCGTGGACGTACACCGTCTTCGGCGTGAACGAGGTACATCATGTCGAGAAAGGGACCGAGACAACAGACCGGATTGTAGGGCAGTACACGGTGAGGCTGGTTGAGACGAAGAGAAGCGATTTGAACCCGAGCGGGCTGCTGGTTGCCGAGTTCAATTCGCAGGAAATGGTGGGTCAGCGGGACACGAGCCTCGACCAGCAGAGCGCGCTCGAAGGGAACGGAGAGAACTGAGTTCCTGCCGCGATAGTGCGGCGAAGCCCGCCAGGGGCAGCCTGGCGAATTCAATTTCAGCGGCTCGCCTGGCCCAGATAGTTTCTGGCGCAGAGGCGAGAATCCCTTTACTGCCGGGCGAGCCGCGGAAAGGAGTAACGATGGCTCAAGAAGCAGTGGTCATGGAACCAAAGGGCGCGGCTGTTGCAGCCCAGCGGCCAGCGCGAAGACGGCCTGAAACGAGCGCGCCGCAGCCCGAGGCGGCGGTGCGTTATTTTCTCGCGAGCAAAGATGCCCAAGGCGGAAATCCTTCGCTGGCACGGGAAGTTGCAAACGAGAACGAAGCTCTAATCGAATCGCTCAAGACGGGAATGAGTTTCTACACAGTGAGCGAATATCGCGCGGTGCCCGACCTGGCGGGCAAGGCGCCAACGATCCGAAAGGAGGCAGTACGAAAAACAGTGGCAAGTGACAAGTGACAAGTGACGAGTGATGAGCAAAGAGGGATGAGCCAAGTGTCTTGCTCGCCACTCATCACTGCCTTTCAGGCTTCATAAAAATGATGAAGCGTTCCGCAGGCTCTTAACTGTGGATGAGTTATAGCGCGGCTTCGGGCAAGTCCCGAGCTGGAATGTATCTCTCCGGTCCGGGAACGGGAAGCCGCTCGTCAGGGCTTCGCCTTTTCCGGGCCATCACCGGAAAGGAGGAGCCAATGAATCGGGTGGCCGTGGTCGCCATCACCTCGATCTCACTCTGGGTGGGATCGCTGGTGGACCAGGAGAAACTCGAATACCTGATTGCGGGCGCGCTGTTTACGCTCGCGATGGAACTGGTGGTGAGGATTATCACCGCCATTGCACGGAGGATTGCACGACCCAAAGTGCATAGCGTCTGACGACAACTGAACATGGCCAGGTCGTTCGCTTGACCCGGCCGAGAAACGAACCTTTTTCGGCACGGGATGAGCGAAGAGACCCAAGGGCCTCTCCCCTGTCCCGTGCCGTAAATCACGAGAACAGGAGAAGAGGCCATGAGAGAAGAAAAGAAGAACGTATTGCCCGTGGTTCAGTTGGAGATGGACCGGACGGGCAAGGTCAAGGAAAAAGTGATGGACCTGCGCCGCGATGCGACGCTCTCGAACACGCTGCTCGAAGCCCTCTATCCGGGGATTCGGGTGGCGACCGTGGATCTCCCAACCGAGATGCACAGCGACTACCAGAAGGCACAGATCGTTCAGTCGCTGGCGCGTCTTGAGTGGAACGGGGTGCGGTATGCTCTCGCTGGAGCGTCGAGCTCAGCCAAGGAAGGCAAGTTCTATGCGGTGGAGCAGAAATATGAAAGAGCCATCGCAGAGCGCTTCCAGAACACGGCTGAGGCGGCCATCGTCTATTTCGGCATCCTCGTGGGACCGTGCAAGTCGTTGATCGAAGTTCCCGAGTGCCGGGTGATGGTGGTGGAGGACCTGGAACTTGGGACGAATGACTGCCGGGGGTGGATTAAGCGATCGCTGTTTGACCGGCTGAATCTTCCCGGCGGCCGTTTTTACCAATTCCGTCTCGCCTTCGGCAAGACCCAGGCGAAAGGAAGCTTCAAGGTGATGGAAGATGATGCGGCCGAGCTTCTCGAAGCCGACATTATTCTTCCCGCCTCGTCTGTTAAGCCGGAATACAAAGGTCCATCGCGCCTGGTGCGCTGGCTGCGTCACGATGCCCGCGTCTTCTACGGTCACGTGGTGCTCGGCATCCGCGAAGTGTCGCGGGAGTTGGAGTTCGGGTCAAGTTATACCCTGCTCGAACACGCACCAGCGGACTCACTTGAACGTGAAATCAAACCGTGCGCGCTGTCTGAGGTCCAGAAACTGAAAGCGGCAGTCGAGTCCAACGACTTCGAGGCGCTGCTGAATGTTCTCGGGTCTACGGAAGCGCAGCGGGACATTGACGATGGCATCGCCCATCTCGACGGCTACACCTCGGTTGAGAACACGACGCTTGAAGCCGTGCTCAAGGCCGATGGCAGCGGGAGCATGATCTTTTTCCCGTGGGTAAGGGATCAGCTTCAGCGGCGCCTGGCGGAGTGGGCCTTTAAGGCGTCAACGGCAGGAGCTCTGTCATTCCCGGCCTTCGCGCTGGCGGATGACGGGTTCCTGGTCGCACACGACGGTGAAATCTATTACTCGGCTGACTGGATGCCGCAAAACTGGGCTTACAGCCGGCTGAGCTCGGAGAAGGTCCTCATCGTGCGGTATCCCATCCGCACGAAAGAGGACTTGCTGCCGCTTCACAACAGACTGACGGGTGAAATGGCAGATCTCCTGATTAGCCGTCTCCGGCAGAAGGGCTACCCGATGGGTGAGAGCGACATCATGGAGAAGATCGTGATGAAGCAACTGCGCCTAGAGGGCACGCTCGCGCTCCATTCTGAAACCGCCAAACGCAATGGGGGCGATTACGATTTCGACACGATTTGTGCAGTCGAATCGGAGCGCTTCCCGCGCTTTGTCGAAGACCGCTTCAAGTATCAGGAGCGGTTCACGAACACGAAGCAGAAGCTACCCAAGAAGAAAAGCCCGTGGTTTTCGCTGCCGGCGGTGGCGCTCGAAGCCATGGGCAATTCGATTGGGTCAATTACGGCGCTCAAGACCCGGTGCCTGGCAGCAGGCCGCTTGGACGAGGCCGAGCAGTTGGCACGCGAGCTTCAGGCAGCGCTCGATC